>NZ_JBSXMU010000044.1:0-29170 GCF_054073225.1 Teichococcus aerofrigidensis | reverse complement strand
CCCCCCGGCCCCACCCGGCCCCCCCCCCCCCCCCCCCCGGGGCGGCGGGGGCGGTCATCCGCCCCCTTTTCCGTTCCGGCCTGCTGGTCGAGGCCAAGGGCGATGCCAGCCCCGTGACGGAGGCCGACAAGGCGGCGGAGCGGGCCATCCGGGCGCTGCTGGCCGAGCGCTTCCCGCAGCACGGCGTGATCGGCGAGGAGTACGGCGCCGAGCGCGCCGGCGCCGAGTATGTCTGGGTGGTCGACCCGATCGACGGCACGCGCGCCTTCGTCACCGGCCGGCCGCTCTTCGGCAGCCTGATCGGCCTGCTGCACCGGGGGCGCCCGGTGCTCGGGCTGATCGACCAGCCGGCGACCGGCGAGCGCTGGCTGGGCATGGCCGGGGCGCCGCTGCGCTTCACCGGCCCGATGGGCGGCACGCCCGGCACCCGGCCCTGTTCCCGCCTGGCCGAGGCGGAGCTGTCCTGCACCAGCCATGAGATGTTCACCGCGGCGGAGGCGCCGCGCTTCGCCCGCCTCCGGGCGGCGGCGCGCCGCGTGACCTGGGGCGGCGATTGCTACGCCTATGGCCTGCTGGCGCTCGGCCTGGTCGACCTCGTCGTGGAATCCGACCTCCGGCCCTGGGACTGGGCGGCGCTGGTGCCGGTGGTCGAGGCGGCCGGCGGCCGCATGACCGACTGGCAGGGGCGGCCGCTGCAGCTCGGCGCCGGGGAGGAGGCCGGCCCGCAACAGGTGCTGGCGGTGGGCGACGCCGCCCTGCTGCCGGAGGCGACAGGGCTGCTGGCCGGCTGAGGCGGCGGCGCGCCCCTCGCCCGCGTTTCAAAAAGCAAGCCGGGCGACGCCGCGGTTGTCCTGCGGGGGAGGAACCCTCATCCTAGGGGTCATGCGCCGACGTCCCCTGTTCGCTTCCGGCCTCGCCCTCGCCCTGGGCCCTGTCCTGCCTCGCGCGCGGGCGCAGCAGGCTCCCGCCGCTCCGCCGCCGGCGGAGGCGCCGCCCGGGCCCCGCCGCACCCATGCCCTGTCGCTGCTGGGCGAGCCGGCCCTGCCGGAGAACTTCCCCCACTGGCCCTGGGTGAACCCGGCGGCGCCCCGGGGCGGGGCCATGGTGCGTCATGCCATCGGCAGCTTCGATTCCTTCAATCCCTTCATCCTGCGCGGCACGCCGGCCGCCGCCGTCGCGGCGATCTACGACACGCTGATGACGCCGAGCTTCGATGAGGCCAGCACGGAATATCCGCTGCTGGCCAAACTCGTGGAGGTCCCGCGCGACGGGCGCGGCGTCGCCTTCGAGCTGGACGAGCGGGCCCGCTGGCACGACGGCCGGCCGGTCACCGCGGCCGACGTGGTCTGGAGCTTCGACACGCTGCGCCGGCATGGGCGGCCCAATTTCAGCGGCTACTACGGCGATGTCGCGGAGGCCGTGGCGGAGGGGGAGCGCCGCATCGTCTTCCGCTTCAGCACGGCCGACAACCGGGAACTGCCGCAGATCCTCGGCCAGCTTCCGGTGCTTCCCCGGCACTGGTGGGAGGGCAAGGACTTCGCCCAGCCCGGCCTGGAGATCCCGCTCGGCTCGGGCCCCTACCGGATCGAGGCCTTCGAGCCGGGCCGCAGCGTCACCCTGCGCCGCGTCGCCGACTACTGGGGCCGCGACCTGCCGGTGCGCCGGGGCACCAACAACATCGAGACGCTGCGCTTCGACTACTACCGCGACAGCACCGTGGCGCTGGAGGCCTTCAAGGCCGGGCAGGTCGATTTCCGACTGGAGAACGTCGCCAAGGACTGGGCCACCGCCTACGACTTCCCCGCCGTGCGCCAGGGGCTGGTGAAGCGCGAGGAGATCCCGCACGAGCTGCCGACCGGCATGCAGGGCTTCGCGATGAACATCCGGCGCCCGCTCTTCCAGGACCGCCGCGTGCGCCAGGCGCTGGGGCTGGTCTTCGACTTCGAGTGGATGAACGCCAACCTGTTCTACGGCAGCTACACGCGCACCACCTCGTACTTCTCCAATTCCGAGCTGGCCTCGCGCGGCCTGCCCTCCGAGGGCGAGCTGATGGTGCTCTCCGCCTTCCGCGGGCGTCTGCCGGAGGAGATCTTCACCACCGAGTTCCGCGTGCCGTCCTCGGATGGCAGCAATGCCAGCCGCGAGAACGCCCGCCAGGCGCTGGCCCTGTTGCGGGAGGCGGGCTGGGGCGTGAAGGATCGCCGGCTGGTCAACGAGAAGGGCGAGCCCTTCAGCTTCGAGATCCTGCTCGACGGACCGACCTTCGAGCGCATGGCCCTGCCCTATATCCAGGCGTTGCAGCGCCTCGGCATCGAGGCGCGGGCGCGCACCGTCGATCCCGCCCAGTATCAGGTGCGGATGGACAATTTCGACTATGACATGACGGTCGAGCTGTTCGGCCAGAGCCTGTCTCCCGGCAACGAGCAGCGCGACTACTGGTCCTCCGCCAAGGCCAAGGAGCCGGGCAGCCGCAACACCATCGGGATCGCCGATCCGGTGGTGGACGCGCTGATCGAGCTGGTCATCAGCGCGCCGGACCGCCAGGCGCTGATCGACCGCACCCGCGCGCTGGACCGCGTGCTGCTCTGGGGGTTCTATGTCGTGCCGCACTGGCACAGCCGCAGCTTCCGCATCGCCTGGTGGGACAAGTTCGGCCGGCCGGAGCGCAACCCGCGCTACAACCTCGACCTGTCGGCCTGGTGGGTGGACGCGGCGCGCGACCGTGCCCTGCCGGCGGACCGCAGGGCGGTGCCCTGACCCGTGCCGCGCGGTCCGGGGATGGCCCCACCCCCGCCTCCCGCCGCCGGTCTTCCTGCCATTGGCTTTCCTGCCATTGGTCTTCCTGAAGGATAGCGCATGGGCGCCTACCTCCTGCGGCGTCTCCTCCTGCTGGTGCCGACGCTCTTCGGCATCATCCTGATCAATTTCGCCGTGGTGCAGTTCGCGCCCGGCGGGCCGGTTGAGCAGATGCTGGCCGAGCTGCGCGGGCAGGGTGGCAGCGGCATCGGGCGCCTCTCGGGCGAGGGGCAGGGCGAGCTGCGGATGCCCCAGGGGATGCCCCAGGGGGGCGGAGGGGGCGGGCCTGTCGGCCAGTATCGCGGCGCGCAGGGCATGGACCCGGCGCTGGTGGCGCGGATCGAGACCATGTTCGGCTTCAACAAGCCGGCGCATGAGCGCTTCCTCGACATGGTCGGCGGCTATCTGCGCTTCGATTTCGGCCGCAGCCTGTTCCAGGGCCGGCCGGTGATCGACATCCTGCTGGAGAAGCTGCCGGTCTCGATCAGCCTCGGCCTGTGGTCGACGCTGATCATCTACCTCGTCTCCATCCCGCTCGGCATCCGCAAGGCGGTGCGCGACGGCACCGCCTTCGATGCCTGGACCTCGGGCGTGGTGCTGGTCGGCTACGCGATCCCCGGCTTCCTCTTCGCCATCCTGCTGGCGGTGCTCTTCGCCGGCGGCTCCTTCGTGCAATGGTTCCCGCTGCGCGGCCTCGCCTCGTCCGGCAGCGCCGAATGGCCCTTCTGGCAGCGCGCGCTGGACTATGCCTGGCACATGGCGCTGCCGACCCTCTCGCTGGTGGTGGGCGGCTTCGCCGGGCTGGTGATGCTGACCAAGAACAGCTTCCTCGACGAGATCGGCAAGCAATACGTGCTGACGGCGCGGGCCAAGGGGGCGGATGAGCGGCGGGTGCTCTACGGCCATGTCTTCCGCAACGCCATGCTGCTGATCATCGCCGGCTTCCCGGCCGCCTTCATCGGCATCCTCTTCACCGGGGCGCTGCTGGTCGAGATCGTCTTCTCGCTGGACGGGCTCGGCCTGCTCGGCTTCGAGGCGGCGATCCGCCGCGACTATCCGATCATGTTCGGCACGCTCTATCTCTTCACCCTGCTCGGACTGCTCATGCAGCTCATCGGCGACATCGCCTATACCCTGATCGATCCCCGCATCGACTTCGAGGCCCGCCGCTGATGGCGCTGCGCCCGATCACGCGCCGGCGGCTGGCCAATTTCCGCGCCAACCGGCGCGGCTGGTGGTCGCTCTGGATCTTCCTCGCCCTCTTTCTCGTCACGCTCTGCGCCGAGCTGGTCGCCAATGACCGGCCCCTGCTGGCCCGTGTCGGGGACCGCTGGTTCTTCCCCGTCGCCGTCGAGTACGCCGAGAGCGACATCATCCCCGACGGTTTCCCCACCGCCGCCGTCTGGCGCGACCCGGTGCTGCGGCAGGAGGTGGCCGAGCGCGGCGGCTGGATGCTCTGGCCCCCCTTGCCCTACCGCCACGACACCATCATCCGCGATCTCGGCCGGCCCGCGCCCTCGCCCCCCTCCTGGCGCAATCCGCTGGGCACCGACGACCAGGCGCGCGACGTGCTGGCGCGGGTGATCTACGGCTTCCGCACCTCGGTGCTCTTCGGCTTCACGCTGACGATCCTGAGCGCCGTCATCGGCATCGCGGCCGGGGCGGTGCAGGGCTATTACGGCGGCTGGGTGGATCTCGGCTTCCAGCGCTTCATCGAGATCTGGTCGGGCATGCCGCAACTCTTCCTGCTGATCATCCTCTCCAGCGTCATCGCGCCGGGCTTCTGGGTGCTGCTGTTCTTCCTGCTGCTCTTCTCCTGGATGGCGCTGACCGGCGTGGTGCGCGCCGAGTTCCTGCGCGGCCGCAATCTCGACTATGTGCGCGCGGCCAAGGCGCTCGGCGTCGCCGACACCCGGCTGATGATCCGCCACATCCTGCCCAATGCCATGGTGGCCACGCTGACCTTCCTGCCCTTCCTGCTCTCCGGCTCGGTCACCATCCTGGCCAGCCTGGACTTCCTCGGCTTCGGCCTGCCGCCGGGCTCTCCCTCGCTCGGCGAGCTGGTGACGCAGGGCAAGAACAACCTGCAGGCGCCCTGGCTCGGCATGACGGCCTTCGCCGTGCTGGGCGGGGTGCTGACCCTGCTGATCTTCGTGGGCGAGGCGGTGCGCGACGCCTTCGATCCGCGCAAGCTTCCGGGCGGCGGGCGGTGAGGGCGGCGGGCGTGGACGACATCCTGCGCGTCGAGGATCTTTCCGTCGCCTTTCGCGGCCAGACCGTGGTCCAGGAGGTCTCCTTCGCCGTGAAGCCGGGGGAGACGGTTGCCCTGGTCGGCGAATCCGGCAGCGGCAAGAGCGTCACCGCGCTGTCCTGCCTGAGGCTGCTGCCGGCCGCCGGCGCCAATCCGCGCGGTCGCGTCCTGCTGGACGGCACCGACGTGCTGCGGGCCGGCCCGGCCGAGCTACGGCGGCTGCGCGGCGGCGTGGCCGGCATGGTCTTCCAGGAGCCGATGACCAGCCTCAACCCGCTGCACAGCATCGGCCGGCAGGTGGCCGAGGCGGTGCGGCTGCATCAGCCGCTGCGGGGCGCCGCGCTGCGCGAGCGGGTGATCGCCCTGTTGCGGCGCGCCGGCCTGCCCAATGCCGCCGAGCGGCTGGACGCCTTCCCGCACCAGCTCTCGGGCGGGCAGCGGCAGCGGGTGATGATCGCCGCCGCCCTGGCCAACGACCCGAAGCTGCTGATCGCCGATGAGCCGACCACGGCGCTCGACGTCACCATCCAGGCGCAGATCCTCGATCTGCTGGACGAGCTGAAGCGGCGCCTCGGCATGGCGATGCTGCTGATCACGCACGATCTCTCCATCGTCCGCGCCCATGCCGATGCGGTGGTGGTGATGCGCCATGGCCGCGTGGTGGAGCAGGGCAGGGCGGCCGAGGTGCTGGCGGCGCCGCGCGCCGACTACACGCGGATGCTGCTGGCCACCGAGCCGCGGGGGGCGCCGGCGCCGGTGCCGCCCGATGCGCCCGTCCTGCTCGAGGCCGAGGCGGTGCGGGTGCGCTTCCCGATCCGCCGCGGCCTGCTGCGCCGCCAGGTCGGCGAGGTGCGCGCGGTGGACGGCGTCTCGCTGGCGCTGCGGGAGGGCGAGACGCTCGGCCTGGTGGGGGAGAGCGGCAGCGGCAAGACGACGCTTGGCTTCGCGTTGCTGCAGCTCGAATCCAGCGAGGGCGCAATCCGCTTCGAGGGGACGCCGATCCAGGGCCTGTCGCGCGCCGCGCTGCGGCCGCTGCGGGCGCGGATGCAGATCGTCTTCCAGGACCCCTACGGCTCGCTCTCGCCGCGCATGAGCATCGCCGAGATCGTCGGCGAGGGCCTGGCGGTGCACGAGCCCTCGCTCTCCGCCGCCGCGCGGCAGGCGCGCGTGCTGGCGGCGCTGGAGGAGGTCGGGCTCGATCCCGCCACGGCGCAGCGCTATCCGCACGAGTTCAGCGGCGGGCAGCGGCAGCGCGTCGCCATCGCCCGCGCCCTGGTGCTGCAGCCGCGCCTGCTGGTGCTGGACGAGCCGACCAGCGCGCTCGACGTGTCGGTGCAGGCGCAGGTGGTGGAGCTGCTGCGCGGCCTGCAGGCCAGGCACCGCCTGGCCTATCTCTTCATCAGCCACGACCTGCGCGTGGTGCGCGCCATGGCGCACCGGATCATGGTGCTGAAGGGGGGCCAGGTGGTGGAGACGGGCGAGGCGGAGGAGGTGATGCGCGCGCCCCGGGCGGAGTATACGAGGGCCCTGATGCGCGCCGCCTTCCCGGAGGGCGCGGCAGCTCGGGAGGTCTCGGCCAGCGAATGAACGAAACAGGCGAATGAACGAACTAGAGGTGTTGCGGGAGCAGATCCGGGAGGACCGGGTCCAGCTCGGCATCCATATCCGCAAGATGAATTCCCCCGGCTCCCCCGTCTATCGCTACGGCGAGAACCTGGTCTGGCCGGTCGGCCTGCTGGTGGTGGCGATCATCGGCATGAAGCTGGTGAACGTCCATGTCGGCATGCTGCTGCTGGTGGCCGGCATGGGGTGGTGGCTGTGGAAGGTGCAGCCCCGGGTGAAGGCCGGCGTCTTCGAGCGGTCGGCCGCCCTGGCGCTGTCGGACGAGCGGCTGTTCGACGGGCTCTGGGCCAAGGGCGTGCTGACGCTCTATGCCAAGGCGCCGGACGGCACGCCGCGCGCGGCGGCGCGCAAGGACGACTGGCGGGCCTTCGTGCGCGCCATGGAAGCCCTGCGGGGCTGAGGGCTGCTCTCAGCCGGCGTCCCGCAGCGCCATGGTCCATTCGGCGATGCGGCGCGCGAGGCCCTCGGCGCCCGGCTCGAGCATCATCACATGCCCGCATCCCGGCAGGAATTCCACCGGCACGCCGTGCCAGAGCGCGCAGCGGCGCACCGCGTCGGGCGGGATCAGCCGGTCCTGCCCGGCGCCCAGCACCAGCACCGGCCGCCGGTGCAGCCAGCCGGGTGGCACCGGCTGCGGCCATTGCGCCTCCAGCAGCGCGCGGGAGGATTCGCCGCCCATCCGCGCCAGGGCGGCACGGGCCGCGGGCATCGGCATCGCGGCGCTGAAGAGGGCGGCCGCCAGTTCCGCCGGGGCCTGGCCCGGCGGCAGGTCCATCCGTGCCGCCTCGGCCCAGAGAACGGCATCGGCCAGGGCCAACCGGGCGCTCGACCACCACAGTCCCTCGGGCGGCACCGGCGCCAGCAGCACGGCGCCGCGCACCTGCGGCTCCAGCAGCAGCCGCTGCGCCACCAGCGCGCCCAGCGAATGCCCGACGAGCACGACCGGCCCGGCCTGGGCCCGCAACAGGGCCCGCGTCTGCTCGACATAGTCGGACAGCCCGGCCTGTTGCGCGGCCCCGCGGTCGAACTGCTGCGCCCGCACCGTGAGGCCGGCCTCCGCGCAGCTGGCCTCGAAGCCGTGGCGCCAGACCCAGGCGCCACAGCCGGCGCCGTGCAGCAGCAGCAGGGAAGGCGGGCCGGGATGACCGGCGTCATGGGGGCCCGGGGGCCGGAAGGTCGGCAGGCTGTCGGGCATCGCGGGGGCGGGATCCAGCAGGAGAAAGGGCAGAGTAGGGGCGGCATGACGCCACGGCCAGGGCGGCGGTGCCGCAACCCGTTGCTTTGCGTTACGAACGGATGCGCTTCTCACCCTGGTGTGAAGGCGCGCGGGCGCCCATCTGCCTCCCGACGCCACACTGTGCTTCGCGCACCGAGGCCCGGCGGTGTATGGGAGGCCGGCCATGTCACCCAATGATCTTCGTGCCGACCGCCCCCTGGTCGGCGAGCGCGCCCAGCCTCACCAGCCCGCTCCCGCGCCGCCCGGCGTCCCGCCACGCCCGCCGCGCCGCGGCCAAGGGCGCGGCCAGGGGCGCGGCGGCAGTGGCCGTGGCTTCGGCCGCTGGGTTGTCCGCCTCGCCGGCTATGGCCTGGTGCTGGGCATGGCGGGCGTCGTGGTGGCCGGCGTGGCGGGCTATGGCTTCTATCGCCAGACGGCCGGCGACCTGCCGCCGCACGAATGGCTCGCGGATTACCAGCCGCCGCAGATGAGCCGCATCTACGCCGCGGATTCCAAGCTGATGGCCGAGCTGGCGCTGGAGCGCCGTGTCTTCGTGCCGATCGGCGCCATCCCGAAGCGGGTGCAGGCGGCCTTCGTCTCGGCCGAGGACCAGAACTTCTGGAGCCACCACGGCGTCGATCCCCTGGCCCTGACGCGCGCCGTGGTGATGAATGTCGAGGGCATGGCGACCGGGCGGCGCGCCGTCGGCGCCTCGACCATCACCCAGCAGGTCGCCAAGAACATGCTGGTCGGCAACGACCGCACGGTGATGCGCAAGGTGCGCGAGGCGATCCTCGCCTTCCGCCTGGAAAGCGCCATGCCGAAGGATCGCATCCTCGAGATCTACCTGAACGAGATCTTCCTCGGGCAGCAGGCCTATGGCGTGGCCGCGGCGGCCATGAACTACTTCAACAAGGGCCTGGACGAGCTCAGCCTGGGCGAGACCGCCTTCCTGGCCGCGCTGCCCAAGGCGCCGAACAACTACAATCCGAGCCGCTACCCCGAGGCCGCCAAGGCGCGCCGCGACTGGGTGCTGGACCGCATGGCGGAGGATGGTGCGGTGACCCGCGCCGAGGCCGAGGCGGCGAAGCAGGAGCCGATCATCGCGCGTGGCCGGGTGCGGCCCGAGACCGTGGCCACCGGCCCGTATTTCACGGAGGAGGTGCGGCGCGAGCTGGTGGCCCGCTTCGGCCAGGACCAGACGACGATGGGCGGGCTGGTGGTCCGCACCAGCATGGAGCCCGAGCTGCAGGCGGCGACGGAGCAGGCCCTGCGCGACGGGCTCACGGCCTATGACCGCCGGCGTGGCGGCTGGCGCGGCCCGGTGGCGAAGATCAGCACCGCCGCCACCGAATGGATGCCGGCGCTGGAGGCGGTGTCGCGGCCGGGTGGCGCGCAGCCCGGCTGGCGGCTCGCCGTGGCGCTGTCCGTGGAGGCGCGCGAGGCCCGGCTGTCCTGGCTGGAGCGGCCCGACGGGCGCGCCCAGGCGCAGCCGCGCCAGGGCACGCTGTCGCTCGACGATGTCGCCTCCTGGGCACGGCCGGTGAATGCCCAGGGCCGCCTGGGCGGCCAGCCCCGGCGGATGCAGGAGGTGCTGAGCCCGGGCGACGTGGTGCTGGTGGAGGAGGTTCCGGCGCGCGGCAATGCGCGCGGCTCCCGGCTGTCGCTGCGGCAGATCCCGCTGATCCAGGGCGCCGCGGTGGCGCTGGATCCGGCCACCGGGCGCGTGCTGGCGATGACCGGCGGCTATGCCTTCGAGCAATCCTGGTTCAACCGCGCCACCCAGGCGCTGCGCCAGCCCGGCTCGGCCTTCAAGCCCTTCGTCTATCTGCCGGCGCTGGAGATGGGCATCCCGCCCAACCAGAAGCTGCTCGACGGGCCGATCGAGATCATGACGCCGCAGGGCCTCTGGAAGCCCGGCAACTACAGCGGTCAGCCGCGCGGCTGGGTGACCATGCGCAGTGCCCTGCAGCAATCGCTCAACCTCGTCACCATCCGGTTGGCGCAGGAGGTCGGCATCGAGCGGGTCGCCGACGCGGCGGCGCGCTTCCACGTCATTCCCAACATGCCGCGCGTGCTCTCCATGGCGCTCGGCGCCGGCGAGACCACGGTGATGCGCATGGCCGCCGGCTATGCCTCCTTCGTCAATGGCGGCAAGGAAGTGACGCCGACCCTGATCGACACGGTGCAGGACCGCTTCGGCAAGGTGGTCTGGCGGGCCGACAACCGCCGCTGCGAGGGCTGCGAGGGCGGACCGCAGGGCGAGCCGCCCCGGCTGGTCGACGAGCGCAAGCAGGTGACCGATCCGATCTCCGCCTATCAGATGGTCTCGCTGCTGCAGGGCGTGGTGCAGTACGGCACCGGCAAGCGCGCGGCGGAGGGGCTGAACCGGCCGGTCGCCGGCAAGACCGGCACCACCAACGACTACATGGACAACTGGTTCGTCGGCTTCACGCCGGACATCGTCGTCGCCGTCTGGATGGGCTTCGACGAGCCGCGCAGCCTGGGCTCGGGCGAGACAGGCGGCGGCGGCCCGGCCGGCATCTTCCACGACGTGCTGGCCTCGGCGCTGAAGGACAGCCCGCCGGTGCCCTTCCGCGCGCCGCCGGGCGTGGCGCTGGTCCGCACCCAGCTGGAGAACGGCCAGACCATTCTCGAGGCCTTCAAGCCGGGCACCGAGAATGCCGCCCGCCCGCCGATCGACAACGGCGTCCTCTCCTCCAGCACGCCGGCCGGCGTCGATAACAGCCTGGGCGGCCTGTACTGACGGGCTGAAGCCTCCCGGAGTTCGCGGCGACAGGGTCGGCCCAGGGGGCCGGCCCTTTTTCGTGCCCGATGTCGGGCCTCGGCCCAGGCTCTCGGGCTGAAATCCATCCTCCATTACCCGTGATGCGCGATATCACCACAACTTGACGTGGCGAACGGTCCCTTTATGCGCGGAAAGTCTGTTTAATGATACTAACCGGGTGGTAATGATCCTCAGCCCGGCATTGGCGCAATTTTGGAAGAAACGCACATCATGGCTCGCCCTTATGTTCATCCCGAGAATGTCCTGGTCGGTCTCGCGTGGAACGAGACGCTGGTCGGCGGCGATGGCGCCGACTACATCTTCGGCGGCGACGGCAATGATCGGCTGATCGGCGGCGGCGGCACCAACTTCCTGGACGGCGGCCCCGGCCTCGACACGGCCGTCTATTCCGGCTCCGCCGCGAGCTATGCCATCAGCACCTTCGGCGGCGTCGTGCTGGTCGAGAACCTGCTGGACGGCGCACTCGACTATGCCGTCAACGTCACCCGCTTCGAGTTTTCCGACAGCCTGCTGACGCTGGATGTGCCGGCCTTCAGCCCGCAGCGCTACGTCGCCTCCAACCCCGACCTGATCGGCATCTTCGGCACCAATGCCGTGGAGGCCACCTGGCATTACGTGGAGGCCGGCCACGCCGAGGGCCGCGCGACGGACAGCTTCAACGGCCTGAACTACCTCGCCGCCTATGACGACCTGGTGCAGGCCTTCGGGGCCAATGCCCAGCTCGGCTACAACCACTTCATCACCTATGGCCATGCCGAGGGGCGCAGCGACCAGGGCTTCGACGGCCTGACCTACATCGCCTCCTATGACGACCTGATCGCCGCCTTCGGCGCCAATGTCGAGGCCGGCGCCGCGCACTACATCAACTACGGCGTCAAGGAAGGCCGCGAGCGCAGCGACTTCAACGCGCTGGAGTACATCGCCTCGCATGAGGACCTGATCGAGGCCTTCGGTCCCGATTATGCCGCCGGCACGCTGCACTTCATCAATCACGGCTTCGCCGAGGGCCGCTCGCGCGACAGCTTCGATGCCGAGACCTACCTGGCGAAGTACACCGACCTGCAGGCGGCCTTCGGCCACGATCTCGACGCCGCCACGGCGCACTACATCACCTATGGCCACGGCGAGGGCCGCACGGATCACCTCATCGCCTGATCCGCATCCTTCGATCCGGGAGGCGCGCCGGGTGGCTCCGCCATCCAGGCGCCTCCCGCCATGCTTCCGGCCTCTTCCGGCCGCCGCCCCCTGGACACCCTGGGCGGCGGGATAGTAATCCCCCCTGCCTCCGCCCAGCCTCGTCGCCGCCGGCCCTCCGCCGGACGATCGGGAAGCCCGGCCCGTCCGGGTGGGCGCCCGCGGTGTTTCCCGTCTTCCGGGCACCACCGCAGACCGAAAGGGTGACAGGATGCGAGCCGATGCCGAGGCCCTGCGCGGCCAGATCCAGGACTCCATCGACCTGCTGCGGCGCCATCTCGACTGGGACGTGGCGCTGCGCCGCCTCGATGAGGTGAATGCCCGCGCCGAGGATCCGACCCTCTGGGAGAAGCCCGACGAGGCGCAGGCGGTGATGCGCGAGCGCAACCGGCTGGCCGACCAGATCGAGGGCGTAAAGGCGCTCGAGCAGAATGTCGCCGATGCGCTGGAGCTGATCGAGCTGGCCGAGGCGGAGGGCGACGCCGCGACCGCCGACGCCGCCGTGGCCGACCTGAAGGCCTTCGCCGCCGAGGCCAAGCGCCGCGAGATCGAGAGCCTGCTCTCCGGCGAGGCCGACATGCGCGACTGCTTCGTGGAGGTGAATGCCGGCGCCGGCGGCACCGAGGCGCAGGACTGGGCGCAGATGCTGCTGCGGATGTATCAGCGCTGGGCCGAGAAGCGCGGCTACAAGGTGCAGCTCACCGAGGAGAGCGAGGGCGAGCAGGCCGGCATCAAGTCCGCCACCATCCAGGTAAGTGGCCCCAACGCCTATGGCTGGCTCAAGACCGAGAGCGGCGTGCACCGGCTGGTGCGCATCAGCCCCTTCGACGCCGCCGCGCGCCGCCAGACCAGCTTCGCCAGCGTCTACGTCTTCCCGGTGATCGACGACAAGATCGAGATCGAGATCAACCCGGCCGACCTCAAGACCGACACCTTCCGCGCCTCCGGCGCCGGCGGCCAGCACGTCAACAAGACCGAGTCGGGCGTCCGCTTCACCCATATCCCGACCGGCATCGTCGCCGCCTCGACCCAGGACCGTTCGCAGCACCGCAACCGCGCCATCGCCATGGACATGCTGAAGGCGCGTCTCTACGAGCTGGAGCTGCGCAAGCGCGAGGAGGTCAACGCCGCCACCGAGGCCGGCAAGACCGACATCGGCTGGGGCCACCAGATCCGCTCCTACGTGCTGGCGCCCTACCAGTTGGTGAAGGACCTCCGCACCAACGTCGAGAAGGGCAATCCGGACGCGGTGCTGGATGGCGAGCTGGACGACTTCATGGCCGCCGCCCTGGCCTCCCGTGTCGGGGCGCACCGTTCGGATGCCAGCGCCGCCGCGCGGTGAGGGTGCCGGCATGACCGACCTGTTCCCCGGGGCCCTCCGCCCGCAGGACCGCCACGACCCCGGCGGCAAGGTGCGGCTGGCGGTCTCGGGCGATGTGGTCAGCCGCGCGGTCTTCTCCGATTGCGGCCGCTACCGCACCGTCCTGGAGCGGCGCTGGGACGGGAAGCCCTTCGGCACGCCGGGCTGCGTCGCCTGGATCATGATGAACCCCTCCACCGCCGATGAGCAGATGGACGATCCCACCGTGCGCCGCTGCCGCGATTTCACCCGCCGCTGGGGATATGGCGCCATGCTGGTGCTGAACATCTTCGCCCTGCGTGCCACCAGCCCGGCCATGCTGCTCCGGGCGGAGGATCCGGTCGGGCCGGGGAACGACGCCGCGATCGGCGAGGGGGCGGCGCGAGCCGAGACGGTGATCGCCGCCTGGGGATTGCCGCCGCGGCCGCTGCGGGGGCGGGGCCCGGAGGTGGCGGCCCTGTTGCGGGCCGCCGGGATCGCGCCGCTGGCGCTCCGGATCACGCAATCGGGCCAGCCGGGACATCCGCTCTATATCGCCGGCGACACCCGGCCGGTGCCCTGGAACATGGGCTGAGGGCCGGGTCGGACTGAAGGCGCCGGGAACGGCTTCGCGACGCCTTCGCCGGCGAGGCCTCGTGTCAGGCCCAGCCGCGTCCCGCCACCAGCGAGATCAGGAACAGGACCAGGAAGATCACGAAGAGGATCTTCGCGATGCCGCTGGCCGCCGAGGCCACGCCGGAAAAGCCCAGCACGCCGGCGACCAGGGCAATGACGAGAAAGATCAGTGTCCAGTAAAGCACGGTGACGTCTCCTTCGGTCCTGTCGCCCTCGCCGGAGTTGCGGGGCATGACGACCGGAGGAACGCCGTGCTTCGGATCACGGTTTCAGCCGATGGGAACCGTCGCGGAAACCGCCTGGTAGGTCGCGATGGCAAGAGCCAGCGGCTCGAAAGGCTTGCTGATGACGAAGGCGGGCTCGACCTGCTCCGCCGTCAGCAGCCGCTCCGGATAGGCCGTGACGAAGACCACCGGCACCTTCAGCTCCTGCTGGATGCGGTTGACGGCGTTGATCCCGTCCCCGCCCATGCCGAGGTTCACGTCGGCCAGGATCAGCCCGGGGTGCCGCTCCTGCGCCAGCCGGACCGCCTGCGCCTCGCTGGCCGCAACGCCGATCACCCGGTGGCCGCAGGCCTCGACCAGCTGGCGCACATCCATGGCGATGATCGGCTCGTCCTCGATCACCAGGATGTCGGTGGCGGCGGCGTCGCGCAGGGATTGCCGAGCCTCCGACAGCTCGGTCTCCGCCACGTCCAGCGGCACGCCGACGACGCGGGCGGCCTCCTGGGCGGTCAGCTCCTCCAGCGCGGTCAACAGCAGGAGCTGCCGGTGCCGCAGAGTGAGGCTGCCGCCCGCCGCGCCTTCCCGCACGGGCGTCATCTGCGTCACGCCGGCGTACAGCGACAGCCGGGGGGGAAGGTCCGGCGGCAGGCCCTCGCGCAGGGCGCTGGCGACCAGCGCATCGCCCTCCGCCTGGCTGCCGGTCAGGGCGCGGGCATAGCGCCGCGCGGGGGGCAGGGCCCGCAGAAGCTCGGCGTGGTGTGCGGCGTTCATATCGTGGCCCTCGTATCGGTCCTAAGCTGCAGCAGAACTTTGAACAGGAAAGAATGTCCAATCAAACAGACCCGATCCGGACGCGGCTTCCCGCCGTGTTGCCGGATCTGAGGGCCTTTGCCCGCTTCCTGGCGCGCGACGCCTTCCTGGCCGACGATCTGGTCCAGGAAGCCGTGTTGCGCGGATTGCGGTCCGAAACGCAATGGGATCCTGCAACCAGCCTGCGGGCCTGGATGTTCCGGATTCTGCGCAACGTCTTCCTGGAGCAGGCGCGTCGGCGGGGCACGGAGAAGCGGGTGCTGGAGCAGTTGCCGGAACCGGGCCAGGCGCCTCCCGGTCAGGAGATGCATGGTGAGATGTCGGATCTGGCGCGCGCTCTGCAAGGGCTGCCGCTGCCCCAGCGCGAGGCGCTGATCCTGGTCGGCGCGCATGGCCTCTCTCACGAGGAGGCGGCCGCGGTCTGCGGGGTGCCGGTGGGCACGGTCAAGGCCAGGGTGTCGCGTGCGCGACTGGCGCTTGCGCGGCGGTTCCAGTCCGCGCCGGCCGCCGGAGAAGGGCCCGTGGAGGATTGATGCGGAAAGGCGCCGGGCCGGGCGATGCCGGATCGGTGGGCCGATGAGGCGGAAGTGGGGCGTGGCAGGCATGGATTGCCGCGACAAGCGCGCACCGGCCAAAAGGTTTCCGGAAGAAAACGCATGTCTGATATGCGTTTTTCGGCTATGTCGGAAGCAACCCTCTCCTTCGGCCGTTCATTGGTGGGTCATGCAAGGCGAGAAGACAATCATGACCCATGAGATGGCCACCCTCGAAGCCGATCGCACCTCCGCCACCGCGACGGCGAGCTTTCATGACCAGCTCGTGGCCATCCTGCCGCGTCTGCGGGTGCAGGCCGTCTCCATGACCCGCAACCGGGCCGATGCCGACGATCTGGTCCAGGCGGCGGTCAGCAACGCCCTGGCCGCGCAGGCGAGCTTCACCCCTGGCACGAATTTCGGCGCCTGGATGTTCCGCATCCTGCGCAACCGCTTCCTCTCCGACATCCGCCGCAAGCGCGACACCTGCGACATGGACAGCGCCCCGGCGGAGGCGCTGGCCCGGCCGGCGGCCCAGGAGGACAGCCTGGCGCTCCGCGAACTGCGCCGCCGCCTGGCGGATCTGCCCGCGGATCACCGCACCGCCCTGCTGCTGGTGACGGTGCAGGGCATGTCCTACGAGGAGGCCGCCGCGGTGATGGAATGCGCGGTCGGCACCGCCAAGTGCCGCGTCTTCCGGGCCCGGCGTCAGCTCGAGGCCTGGCTGACCGGTGAGCCGCAGGTCGCGCGCCGCAAGGCGGCACCGGCCGAGGCTGGCGAGACGCGCCGCCGGGATGCTAGCCTTCGCGCCGCCGGCCGTGCAACCGGAACGCAGGCCCTGCATTTGGGAAGCTGATGGATCAGAGAGCGGACAAGCGTGTTTTGGCGGAGCCCGGGAAATCATCGCAGCGCCCGTCCGGCGGGCGTGCGCGCAAGGGCACGCCGGATGCGGCGTTCGACATCTGGCTGCAGCGGGGGCTCCACGCCATGTTCGACGGTGTGGCCAAGGAGCCCATCCCTGAGGAACTGCTTCGGTTGATCGAGGACGATCGGACGGGGAAGAAAACGACGTGAGTTCTTCGGCGCCCCCGAAAGGGTGGGCGCTGCACCGATTGCTCCGCGGCGTCCGCGGACGAACGCTGCTGCTGCTCATGGTCGCCAGCGTGCCTGTCATCGGCATCGCTGGCGCCAACGCCGTTCTGAGCTACGAAGCGGAACTGGCAGCGGGCCGGCGCAACGCCACGATCCTGGTCGATATCGCGGCGGCCCGGCACGGCTCGACCATCGCGAGCCTGCGCCAGACGCTGCAGGGCATCGCCACCGACACGCGCCTGCTGCGCGACACGGCGGAAAGCTGCAGCACGCTTCTCTCCACCTTCAGCGCCGCCAATCCGGGCCGCTACTCCAACATCTGGGTCATGGATCGCGACGGGCAGACCCGGTGCAGCAGCATCGCGCTCCTGACCACGCCCCAGAAGGATTCCGCGACGGCGCACCGCGCCATGACGGGCCGGGACTTCATTCTCGGTCCTTTCCAGCAGGGCGCCGTCACTGGCCGCCCCGTCATCATCGGCGCGGTGCCCATCCTCGCCGGGGGCGAGGCGCAGGGGGTCATCGCCGCCGGCCTGCTGCTCGAGTATTTCGTCCGCAGCGAAGGCCGGGACCAGGGGCGCCAGGGGCAGCGCATCTGGCTCGTCGACGCGGAGGGCAGCGCGCTGCCGCTGACCCAGGCGGGCGCGATCGAACTGCCGGAACCCAGGATGCTCCGGCAGTTGCAGGACGCCTCGGGCATCACCGCGCTGGAGGCGCGCTCCCAGGCCGGGGCGGACTACGCCTATGCCAGCGCCCGTCTCGCGCCGGGGCTGAGCGTGCTGGTCGGCCTGCCGATCGGCGAGATCCGCAGTGCCGCCATGGCGGTGCTGCTGCGGCGGGTGGCCGAGCTGGCGGCCTTCCTGCTGGCCTGCCTCGTGGTCATCGTCGTCGGCGCCGACATCGCCATCGCCCGGCCGCTGCGGCGCCTGGCGGCGCGGGTGCGCGGCTGGCAGCCCGGGGCGCCCTTCGGCCGCGCCGCCCAGCGCGGCGAGCCGGAGGAGGTGCAGGCGCTGGAGCAGGCCTTCGATGATGCCGCCCGTGCCATCGCGGGGCGCGAGGAGGAGTTGCAGGCGGCGCTGCGCCAGCGGGACCTGTTGATGGCCGAGATCCATCACCGGGTGAAGAACAACCTGCAGATCGTCGCTTCGCTGCTGAACCTGCAGGCCGGCCGCCTGCGCGATCCGCGCGCCCGGGCGGAGTTCGCCACCGCGCGCGACCGTGTCCAGGCGCTGGCGACGCTGCACCGCCACCTCTACACCAACCGCACCTTCGAGGTCATCGCGCTCCGCCCCTTCCTTGAGGAGCTGGGGAATCAGCTCTTCGCCGCCATGGGCGAGCGGCCGGGGCAGCGGATCAAGCTGGCGGTGGAGGCGGACGAGCTGGAGATCCTCACCGACCAGGCCGTCTCCCTCGCCCTGCTGATCACCGAGACCGTGACCAACGCCATCAAGCACGGCTTCCCGGACGCGCGCAGCGGCACCGTGACCATCGCCGTGCATGCCGAGGGGGACGAGGTGACGCTGACCGTGCGGGATGACGGGCTGGGCCTGCGCCTGGAGGACAATGCGCAGGACCGGGGTATCGGCCTGACGCTGATCCGCGGCTTCGCCCAGCATCTCGGCGGCGAGGTCGAGATCCGGCAGGCGGGGGGCACCGAGCTTCGCCTGCGCTTCACCCTGCGGCGCCGCGAGGCCGAGCCCGAGCCGCCGCTCCGCAGGGAAAGGGCCGAGGGGGGGAACGAGCAGGTGGCGGCGCAACCAGAAGCTTGAGCGTGCGTTCTCCGATCAAACCGAGAAGGATCCGGATTTCCATGCGCAAACTGATGAGCCTGACGCTTCCTGTCCTGGCCCTGGCCCTGCCGATGATGGCCTGCAGCGAGGGGCCCGGCGAGCGGGCCGGGCGCGGCCTGGACCGTGCCGGTGAGAACATCCGCGACACCATCGACCCGCCGAAGGGGCCGGGCGAGCGCATGGGCCGTAGCATCGACCGCGCCCTCGACTGAGTCCGCCGCGCCGGGGCGGCTCCGCCCCCCGGCCGGCAACTGGTCGCCCAGAGGTCACGTTAGGTCCAGGCAGACCGCCTCGCAGAACAGGAGCACCATTCATGGCCCGCAGCTCGTCCTCCTCCTTCGACACCACCTCCGTCGAGGAGCGCATCGCCGATCTTCGCCGCAAGGTGGAGGATCTGATGGAGGAGCAGATCACCCCGGCCGTCTCCCGCGCGGCCGGCAAGGCGCAGCATCTGGCGCAGCGTGCCAAGAGCACCGCCCGCCACGAGGCCGATCACGCCGTGGACTTCATGCGTGAGCGGCCGCTGGCCACCGTGGCCGTGGCGGTCGGCGTCGGCTTCCTGATCGCCCAGCTTCTGCGCCGCTGACGCCGATGCGCCCCTTCCGGCTTGCCGCCGTCTCCCTGGAGGCCGAGCGCGTGGTGCTCGGCCTCCAGGCCAAGCGCTACGTGTGGCGGGCCCTTTTCGGCATGATCGCGGCGGTCTTCGCCTGCGCCGCCCTGGTCATGCTGCATGTGGTCGCCTGGCTGGCGCTGCCGCTCGAATGGACGCCGCTGGCCCGTGCCGGGACGCTGCTGGGGGCCGATCTGGTGCTGGTGCTGGTCCTCGGGTTTCTGGCGATGCGGGACGCGCCGAGCCGGGCGGAGATCGAGGCGCGCATCCTGCGGGACAATGCCATCGCGCAGACCCGCGCCAGCCTCGGCGTGGTGCCCCTGCTGGGCGGTATCGCCCGCTCTTCCGGAATGATGGGGCTGCTGTTCGGGCTGTTCCGCCGGCGCCGCTAGCACGGGAAGGGCGGCAACCGCCGCCCGGCCCGGCAGGGCCTCAGTCCAGCAGGCGCCGCAGCAGGTGCATCAGCATCTGCCGCTCCGCGGGGTCCAGCGCCGTGAGCAATTGCTCATTGGCGCGGCGCCCCTGTTCGGTCGCCTCCTCCAGCACCGCCTTTCCCTCGGGCGCGAGGGAGAGCACCACGGTCCGGCGGTCGAGCGGGTCGCGCCGGACCTCCAGCAGTCCCCTTCCGCGCAGCCGGGCCACCACGCCCTGGATCGTCGCCGGATCGAGCGCCACGGCGCGGCCCAGGGCGTTCTGCGTCGCCTGCCCGATCTCGCCCAGCTTCAGGAGCGTGGCGAACTGGGTGGAGGTCAGCCCGCCGACGGCGCCGCGATCCTGGAACAGCGAGGCATGCCGCTGGTGGGCGCGGCGGAGCAGGTGCCCCACCGATTCCTCAAGCCGGTAGCCTGGCGCCCCGGTCCGGGCGGCGCCGGCCTCGCGCACGGCGTCGATCAGCAGGGTGATGTCCTGGTCGGCGATGGCGGCGCACCTCGTCAGCGGTGAATGAGCGCACGCAGCATTGGCCGCGTGCCCGCATCCGTCAACCGGGTCACGCCCCGGGCGGGGACACCTCGGACCAGGGGCGGCGGCGGCTACCCGCGCAGGACGCGATAGCCCTGCAGGGCGAAGGTGGCGCCGGCCAGGCCCAGCGCGGCGAGGCCGGCGCGGTCGGCGTGCCACATCAGCCGCTCCGCCAGGACGGCGGCGAGCTGGCGATGGCCGTCCGGGCCGCGCAGGCGCCGTCCACCCTCGCCCGCCAGGGCGGAAAGCTGCCGCCAGAGGCCGGTGCGGCGCAGATCGATGCGGGGGATCTGCAGGGCGGCGCCCCACAGGCCGAGCCAGACCGCGGCGGTCATGAGGGCGCCGCTTTGCAGGGCGAGGACAGGATCCTCCCCCAGCCCGAACATGACGGCGAGAATGGCGAGAGCCGCGGCACACAGCACGCGACGGATCGAGTGGTCAGCCAGACTGCGCAGCATATCCATCCGGGCCTCTTCCTTCCTCCTTCGCATGCTGACGCCGCCGCCAGGAAGATGCTAGCCGCATTATCGCCTCATGCGGGACCGGGAGGCCCATCGGCCCTGCGTCCCGGCCATGCCTCGGGCCTGCCGTCATGTCCCGAGGCGCATGCTTCGCCGGACAAACGACCGAGGCGATGCCAGCGTTGCAGCGTGCCCGGCCGGGAGCGGACGGTCCTGAAGAAGATGAATAATATGTCATAAAACGGCCCGGCTGACGATCCTGATTCCCTTGCCCTTCTCCACCACGCCACAATCCGGGCAGCATGCCCGACCGCCCCTCGCAGGCGGCGGAAAGGCTGACCGCGTGACCAAGAGCGCGGGACCATCAACAATAAGGAGACCCGGCCGCGGCCCCGCCGCAGCCAGCCGGGAAGGGTAGGGAAAATGGGCTCGACGCTTCGCTCCACGTCTCCTCAGACGGGCGATGCGAACCGGCCGATGACGCGTGAGGAGAGACGCGTCATCCTGGCCTCTTCGCTTGGCACCGTCTTTGAATGGTACGATTTCTACCTCTACGGCTCCCTGGCGGTCATTATCGGGGCCAAGTTCTTCAGCCAGTTCCCGGAGGGGACGCGCAATATCTTCGCGCTGCTGGCCTTCGCCGCCGGCTTCCTGGTGCGGCCCTTCGGCGCCCTGGTCTTCGGCCGGCTGGGCGACCTGGTGGGGCGGAAGTACACCTTCCTCGTCACCATCCTGATCATGGGCGCCTCGACCTTCATCGTCGGCATCCTGCCCACCTCAGACCAGATCGGCATCGCCGCGGCCATCATCCTGATCGTGCTGCGCTGCCTGCAGGGCCTGGCGCTGGGCGGCGAGTATGGCGGCGCCGCGACCTATGTGGCGGAACACGCGCCGCACGGCCGCCGTGGCTTCTACACCAGCTTCATCCAGATCACCGCCACGGGCGGCCTGTTCCTCTCGCTGCTGGTCATCCTCTTCACCCGCGGCGTGCTGGGCGAGGCGGCCTTCAACGACTGGGGCTGGCGCATTCCCTTCCTGGTCTCGATCCTGCTTCTCGGCATCTCCGTCTGGATCCGCATGCAGCTTCAGGAGAGTCCGGCCTTCAAGAAGATGAAGGAGGAGGGCACCCATTCCAAGGCGCCGCTGACCGAGGCCTTTGGCCAGTGGAAGAACGCCAAGGTGGCCATTCTCGCCCTGTTCGGCCTCGTCGCCGGCCAGGCGGTGGTCTGGTACACCGGGCAGTTCTACGCGCTGTTCTTCCTCGGCTCCGTGCTGAAGGTCGATGGCTATACCTCGAACCTGCTCATCGCCTGGGCCCTGCTGCTCGGCTCCGGCGGCTTCGTCCTGTTCGGCTGGCTCTCCGACAAGATCGGCCGCAAGCCGATCATCCTGGGCGGCTGCCTGATCGCGGCGCTGACCTATTTCCCGCTCTTCAAGCTCATGAGCGCCGAGGCCAATCCGGCGCTGCACGCCGCGCATCAGAACATCCATGTGGTGGTGCAGGCCGACCCCGCCGACTGCTCCTTCCAGTTCAACCCGGTGGGCACGGCGCGCTTCACCAATTCCTGCGACATCGCCAAGGCCGCGCTGGCGCGACTCTCGGTCAACTACACCGTCGAGCGCGCGCCGCCCGGCACGGCGGCGAGCGTGCGGATCGGCGATGTCACCGTCGACTCCACCGCGCCGAACTTCACCCAGACCCTGGGCGCGGCGATCACCGCCGCCGGCTACCCCGCGGCCTCGAACCCGACCGTGGTGAAGATGGCGCATCCCTTCGACCTGTTCCGCGAACAGCCGGCGGTGCTGATCCTGGTGCTGACGGTTCTGGTCATCTACGTGACCATGGTCTACGGCCCGATCGCGGCGGCGCTGGTCGAGCTCTTCCCCACCCGCATCCGCTACACCTCCATGTCGCTGCCCTACCACATCGGCAATGGCTGGTTCGGCGGGCTGTTGCCGGCCACCTCCTTCGCCATGATCGCGCAGACCGGCGACGTCTATTACGGCCTCTGGTACCCGGTGGTGATCGCACTGGCGACCGTGGTGATCGGGACCTTCTTCCTGCCCGAGACCAAGGATCGCGATATCTTCGCCGAGGACATGGCGGAGGTGCCGCGGGCGAAGGCGGCGCGCGCGCGCGTCTGATCGCGCGGCTGAGCCGGCGCGGGAGGGGCCTTCCCTCCCGCCACCCCGTTCACCAGGGACAGGACCGGCCGCCTCGGGCTCCGCCCCGGCGCGGGTCCGGCAACAGGGAGGGCGCGACATGCCCGACGCGCAGGATGCCGGCTATCAGGCCCTTTACGAGGCCTGGCGGGCCGATCCGGAAGGATACTGGGCGGCCGCGGCGCGCGGCATCGACTGGGAGGTGCCGCCGGAGCGCATCTTCGATGCCGGCCAGGGGCCCTATGGCCGCTGGTTCCCCGATGCGCGGCTGAACATCTGCCACAACGCCCTCGACCGCCACGTCGCCGAGGGGCGTGGCGCGCAGGCCGCGCTGATCTGGGACAGCCCGGTGACGGGAGGCCAGGCGCGGCTGAGCTATGCCGAGCTGCTGGACCGCACGGCGCGGCTGGCCGGCGCCCTGGCCTCGCGCGGTGTCGGCCGGGGGGACCGCGTGGTCCTCTACATGCCGATGGTGCCGGAGGCGGTGGTCGCCATGCTGGCCTGCGCCCGCCTCGGCGCGGTGCACTCCGTGGTCTTCGGCGGTTTCGCGGCGGCGGAACTGGCGGCGCGCATCGCCGATGCCGAGCCCAGGGCCGTCATCGCCGCCTCCTGCGGGATCGAGCCCGGGCGGCTGGTGAAGTACAAGCCGCTGCTGGACGCCGCCCTGGCCATGTCGCCGCACCGGCCGGCCTGTTGCCTGATCCTGCGGCGCGAGGCCTGGCCCGGCGCGCTGGAGCCGGGGCGCGACGAGGATCTGCTGGAGGCCATGGCGGCCGCGGCACCGCACCCCTGCGTCAGCGTCGCCGCCACCGACCCGCTCTACATCCTCTACACCAGCGGCACGACGGGAAAGCCCAAGGGCGTGCTGCGCGACTGCGGCGGCTATGCCGTGGCGCTGCACAATTCGATGGCGATGCTCTACGGCCTGAAGGCGGGAGATGTCTCCTGGACCGCCAGCGACGTGGGCTGGGTGGTCGGGCATTCCTACATCGTCTACGGGCCGCTGCTCGCCGGCTGCACCTCCGTCGTCTATGAGGGCAAGCCGGTCGGCACGCCGGATGCCGGCGCCTTCTGGCGGGTCTGCGCCGAGCATGGCGTGAAGGTGCTGTTCACCGCGCCGACCGCCTTGCGCGCCATCAAGAAGGAAGACCCCGAGGGCCGTCTGCTCGGCCGCCACGACCTGTCGCGGCTGGAGGCGCTGTTCCTGGCCGGCGAGCGCTGCGACCCGGACACGGCGGTCTGGGCCGCGCGGCTGCTGGGCCGCCCGGTGATCGACCACTGGTGGCAGACGGAGACGGGCTGGTGCATCACCGGCAACTTCCGCGGCGCCGGCCTCTTCCCGATGCGGCCGGGCTCCGGCGGCAAGCCGGCGCCCGGCTATACGCTGGTGTCGCTCGACGAGGCCGGCCAGCCGGTCGCGCGGGGACAGATCGGCACCCTCGCCCTGCGCCTGCCCCTGCCGCCCGGCTGCGCGCCCAGCCTCTACCGCGCCGATGCGCGCTTCCGCGAGGCCTATCTCGACGCCTTCCCGGGCCACTACAACACCAGCGATGCCGGCATGCTCGACGAGGACGGCTATGTCTGGGTGATGTCGCGCACCGATGACATCATCAACGTCGCCGGCCACCGGCTCTCGACGGGCGCCATCGAGGAGGTCCTAGCTTCCCATCCGGATGTCGCGGAATGCGCGGTGGTGGGGGCGCGGGATGCGTTGAAGGGTCAGGTACCGCTGGGTCTCGTCGTGCTGAAATCCGGCGCGACGCGGGCGGAGGCGGAGGTCGCGGCCGAGCTGATCGCCCTGGTGCGGGAGCGCATCGGGCCGGTCGCCGCCTTCCGCGAGGCGCGGGTGGTGGAGCGCCTGCCGAAGACGCGCAGCGGCAAGATCCTGCGCGCCACGCTGCGCAAACTGGCCGATGGCGAGGATGTCGCCGTGCCGCCCACCATCGACGATCCGCTCATCCTGGAGGAGATCGGCGCGGTGCTGCGGCGCCCTTAGAGGCATGACGCGCCAGGGCGGCGCCGGCCTCGCGGGAGGGGGCCGGCGGCCGGATCAGCGGCGCAGCTCGTTCGTCGGATAGGCGCCCGAGGTGTTCGACTGCGTCGCGCGGTCATAGGTGCGGGTCGCCGCCGTGCCCGGCGGGTTGCCCGGCATGCCGTCGGACTGGGTCGGATAGGCACCGGAGGTGTTGGTGCCGGCGGCGCGGTCGAGCGCGCGGGTGGCCTCGGTGCCGGAGGGATTGGCGCGGGTGCCGTCGGACTGGCTCGGATAGGCGCCCGAGGTGTTGGTCCCGACGTTGCGGTCGATGGCCCGGGTCGCCTGGTTGTTGGTGGAATCGCAGGCCGCCAGACCCAGCAGGGCGGCGGAAACCACGACGGCAGACAGAATCTCGCGGTGGCGCATCGTCCTCAACTCCTCTTCTCGGGATCCGGGCCGCTTGGCCGGTCCGCCGGTGCAACGCGAACGGGCGCCTCCGGTTCCACGGGAATTTCACGCGAGCCGGAGGAAGACCCCCGGGGGAAGGTGAGCCCGGATCGACAACCTGGAGTGTTGCGGCAACCGCCGGCCCAGTGGCGACGTTGGCGTTTCGTGGGCGGGCCGGAGGGTCGCCGCCCTGTGCCGGCCTTCAAGGCGGGCTGGCCTAATGACCAAAGCCGGCGCGCCTGGGGCCGCCGCGGCAAGGAGAGCATGGATGAAGTCGATTCTGCTGTGGTTCCTGGGGATCCCGATCCCGATCATCCTCCTCCTCTGGATCTTTGGCGTGCTCTAGGCCGCGCACGAGCCCAGTCCCCGATCGGTGCCGGCGGCATCGGTCGGGCTGACCCTTCCTCGCAGCCGTCCGGGCGCTAGCGCCGCGCGGCGCGGCGGCTTCGCCAGAGGTGCCAGAGATAGGCCCCGATGACGCCGGCCAGCACGACATAGCTGAGCGGCTCGATCGCCGTCTCGACCCGCTTGTACTGCTCGCGCAGCAGATACCCGGCCCCGGCGAGCAGGCTGACCCAGATCAGGCTTCCCACCAGCGTCCAGAGATAGAAGACCGGCCGCCGGATATGGGCGAGGCCGGCCGGGATCGAGATCAGGGTGCGGATGGCCGGCAGCATGCGGCCGAAGAAGAGCGCCACCGGGCCGTGGCGCCGCAGCGTGGCCTCCGCCTTGTCCATGTCCTCCGCCGAGACGCCGAACCACCGGCCATGGCGCGCCACCAGCGGCCGGATGCGCCGGCTGCCGATCGCATGGGCGATCTCGTACCAGAGGCCGTTACCGACGAGCGAGCCCAGCGTGCCGGCCAGGATGGCGGTGACGATCGACATCTGCCCCTCGGCGGCGGCGAACCCTGCCAGGGGCATGATGAATTCCGAGGGGATGGGCGGGAACAGGTTCTCCAGGAACATCAGCAGGAAGACGCCCACCGGCCCGGCCTCGCCGACGGTCTGGGTGATCCACTCGATCATGGCGTGGCTCCGGAGGCGGGCGTCGGAAGGGAGGCGGTCGAGACCCGCTGGAAGAGATGCAGCCGCAGCCGCCGCCCGCGGGTATAGTTGTAGCCCTCCACGATGGCGGCCTCGCGCAGCGGGAGGTCCCGCGCCGCCACGGCGGCGCGGAAGGCGCCGAGGTCGCGGTCCCCCACCGCGACGCTGCGCCCGTCGCCCGCCGCCAGGAAGGCCGCCGCCGCCTCGCCGTCGCGCAGCAGGGCGGTGTCGGTGCCTGTGGCGAAGACCAGGGAGGGCTCATGGTATCCGACGATGCCGAACTCCCCCTGCACCTCGCCCGAGGGCGCCGCCGCCGCCAGCGCCGCGGCGATGCGCGGCCCGATCCAGGGCGCCTGCAACCGCGGCAGCACCCCGCCGAGGATGGCGGCGTAGAGCGGCACCGAGAGCATCACCGCGGCCAGCATGGCGCGGGCCGGCGAGCCTGCCCGCCATTCCCGGCGCGCCACCCCGAGCAGGAGCAGGGCGAAGGGCAGGACCAGCAGCGCCACCGGATCGACGCGCCGGTCGGCCAGCCAGGGCAGCAGCCCGGCGGCGATGCCCAGGGCCAGTGCCACCAGGGCGAGCAGGGCGGCGCCGAGCCAGGAGAGCCAGCGCGGCGCCGGGCGCCGCAGCGGGTCCATCGCCCAGGCGGCGCCCAGCAGCATCAGCGCCGGGAAGACCGGCAGGGTGTAGTGCGGCAGCTTGGTCGCCACTGCCTCGAACATCAGCCAGGAAGGCGCGATCCAGGCCAGCAGGAAGCGCGTCGCCGGGTTCATGCGGTCCCGCCAGGCCGCCGGCAGGGCGCGCAGCACCAGGAAGGCGGCGGGGAAGCCGGTCAGCGCGAAGGTCAGCAGATAGTAGCCCGGCGGCCCGCCATGCGCCTCCTCGCCGGAGGAGACCTTGGAGAGCATGTCGCCGCCCAGCGCCTCGGTGAAGAACCGGCCCTCGGTGGCGATGCCGATGGCGATCATCCAGGGCGCCGCCAGGGCCAGCATCAGCGGGATGCCCCAGAGCGGCCGCAGCGCCCGCAGCCAGCCTCCGGCGCGGTCGGCGACGGCCAGGGTGAGGATGGCGAGCAGGGCGATGAGCGGCCCGATCGGCCCCTTGAGCAGGATGGCGACGCCGAGGGCCGCCCAGAGGCCCGCGGCCTGCCGCGCGGAGAAGACCTCCGGCGCCAGGTAGGCGCGGCCGAGCAGGCCCATCGCCACCGTCACCGCGCCGAGCAGGGCGGCGTCGGTCTTGGCGATATGCGTCTCCACCACCAGGACCATGCTGGCGGCCAGCATGGCGGCGCCGAGGAAGGCGGCACGCCGCCCGACCAGCGCCCGGCCCCAGTGGAAGGTCGCCAGCACCGCCACCCAGGCGCCAAGCAGGGAGGGAATCCGGTAGGGCCAGATCTCGCCGCGATGGCCCAGGCCCAGCGCCTCGGCGGCGTGCACCGAGGCGGCCTGGGCCCAGTGGATGCCGACCGGCTTCTTGTTGCGCTCCTCCTCGCCGAAGCGGATGCGGACATAGTCGCCGCTGTCCACCATCTGCCGGCTGGCCTGGGCGAAGCGGCTTTCGTCGCGGTCGCCGGGCGGCAGGGCGGCGAGGCCGGGCAGCCACAGCGCCAGGCAGAGCAGGCTGAGCCAGAGGCGCGGCCGCCGCGTCTCGGGCAGCCGGTCGAGAAGGTCGCGCAGGGCAGGAAGCATGATGCCGGGGCTGTAGAGCGTTTCGGCGCGCGGTGTATAGCATCAAACGAAACCGGTGAGGGGAGGCGGGGATGTCGGCAGCGGGGTCCGGGACGCCCGGAACAGGCCCCGGGACGGACCCCGGGGCGGCGGCCGTCCCGCCGCCGGGCTGCGGCGAGATCTTCCTGGCCTTCGGCAAGGTCGGGCTGACCAGCTTCGGCGGCGGCCTCTCCGGCTGGATGATGCGGGAATTCGTGCAGCGCCGCCGCTGGCTGGGCGAGGGCGAGTTCCTCGACGGGCTCTCGCTCTGCCAGGCCCTGCCCGGCGTGAACGTGGTCAACCTCTCGCTCTGGATCGGCTACCGGCTGCGCGGCGGGCCGGGCGCCCTGGCCGGGGCGCTGGGGATGATCCTGCCGGCGCTGGTGCTGGCCCTCGCCACCACGGCGCTGGCCGGGCCGTTGCTGGCGCGCCAGGGGGTGCACTGGGCGATGGCCGGCGTCGCCGCGGCGGCGCTGGGCCTGTCGCTGCAGATGGGGCTGCGCGCGGCGCGGCGGGTGGTGGCGCGGGGCGTGGCGCCGGCGGCGATCCTGGCGGCCACCTTCCTGGCGATCTTCTGGCTCCGCCTGCCCCTGCTCTGGGTGGTGCTGGCCATGGCGCCCCTCGGCATCGCCCAGGCGACCTGGGCGCTCCGGCCGGCCCGGCCGGGCTGAAGCGGCCGGCCCCCATGGAACATCCCCTCTGGCGCATCCTGCTGGTCTTTCTGCCGCTCTCCTTCCTGACGGTGGGCGGCGGGCAGAGCATCGTGGCCGATGTGCACCGCCAGGCGGTCGAGGTGCAGGGCTGGATGGGCGACGCCCGCTTCCTGGAGCTCTTCGCGCTGTCCCGCCTGCTGCCCGGCCCCGGCGCGCTGCTCTCGCCCATGGTCGCCTGGCAGGCCGCCGGCATGGCCGGCGCGCTGGTCGCGACGGTCGCGCTCTTCCTGCCCTCCTCCCTGCTGGTCTATGCCCTGGCCGGGCTGTGGCGGCGCAGCCGGGGCGCGGCCTGGACGCGGGTGGTCGAGCAAGGGCTGGCGCCGGTCGCCGCCGGCATGATCCTGGCCGCCGGCGCCACCCTGCTGCGCGCCGCCGAGGGCGGGCCGCTGGCCTGGGCGGTGGCGGGACTGTCCACCCTGCTGCTGATGACCACCCGGATCAGCCCCTTCCTGCTGCTGCCGGCGGCGGGCCTGCTGTTCTGGATGGTCTTCGCCTGATGGGGGGGCGGTCGCGGGCCTCGCGGCGGCGATTCGCGCTTCCGGTGCTTCCGCCGTCCGCCCGCGCGCGCTAGCACGGCGCGATGAAGCCGCCCGCCCGCCCCCGCCCGCGAACCCGCCTCGCGGCCAAGCCGCGCAATCCGACCCGCAGCGCCGCCCTGGCCCTGCTGACGGCGGTGCTGGAACGGCATCGCGGGCTGGAGGAGGCGCTGGACGCCCTGCCGCCCTCCGATGCGCGGGACCGCGCCGCCGCCCACCGCATCGCCGCCGCCGTGC
>NZ_JBSXMU010000043.1:0-29468 GCF_054073225.1 Teichococcus aerofrigidensis | reverse complement strand
CGCCTCCGCCGCGCGAGGCGCCGGCCTTCCAGCTGCCGCCGCTCGAGCTGCTGGCCCCGCCGCCCGCCCGCCGCGCCGCCGGCCCGACCGAGGAGGCGCTGCAGAACAACGCCCGCCTGCTGGAGAGCGTGCTGGAGGATTACGGCGTGCGCGGCCGTATCGTCGAGATCCGCCCCGGCCCGGTCGTCACCCTCTATGAGCTGGAGCCGGCGCCGGGAACCAAATCGGCCCGCGTCATCGGCCTGGCGGATGACATCGCGCGCAGCATGAGCGTCATGGCGGTGCGCATCGCCACCGTGCCGGGGCGCAACGTCATCGGCATCGAACTGCCCAACGCCAAGCGCGAGACGGTGTTCTTCAGCGAGATGATCATCGCCGAGGACTGGGGCCGCAATGGCGGCAAGCTGCCGCTGGCGCTCGGCAAGGATATCGGCGGCGCGCCGGTCATCGCCGACCTCGCCCGCATGCCGCACCTGCTGATCGCAGGCACCACCGGCTCGGGCAAGTCGGTCGGCATCAACACCATGATCCTGTCGCTGCTCTACCGCTTCACGCCGGATGAGTGCCGCTTCATCATGATCGACCCGAAGATGCTGGAACTGTCGGTCTATGACCGCATCCCGCATCTTCTCGCCCCCGTCGTCACCGAGCCGCCCAAGGCGATCGGTGCGCTGAAGTGGACGGTGCGCGAGATGGAACGCCGCTACCGCGCCATGTCGCAACTCGGCGTGCGCAACATCGGCGGCTACAACGAGAAGGTCCAGGCGGCGCTGGCGCGCGGCGAGGTGCTGACGCGCCGCGTGCAGGTGGGCTTCGACCCCGAGACCGGCCGCCCGGTCTTCGAGGACCAGCCGCTGGCGCTCGCGGCCCTGCCGATGATCGTCGTCGTCATCGACGAGATGGCCGACCTGATGCTGGTCGCCGGCAAGGAGATCGAGGCGGCGGTGCAGCGCCTGGCGCAGATGGCGCGCGCCGCCGGCATCCATGTCATCATGGCAACGCAGCGCCCCTCGGTCGATGTCATCACCGGCACCATCAAGGCCAACTTCCCGACCCGCATCTCCTTCCAGGTGACCAGCAAGATCGACAGCCGCACCATCCTGGGCGAGATGGGCGCCGAGCAGCTGCTCGGCCAGGGCGACATGCTGCACATGGCCGGCGGTGGCCGCGTCAGCCGCGTCCATGGCCCCTTCGTCTCCGACCAGGAGGTGGAGCGCGTGGTCGACTGGCTGCGCGAGCAGGGCGAGCCGGCCTATATCGAGGAGGTCACCGAATCGGAGGAGGAGGACGGCGAGGGCGGCCTCTCCGGCATCGCCGGCGCCTCGGATGGCGAGAAGGGCCTGTTCGACCAGGCGGTGGCGCTGGTCACCCGCGAGGGCAAGGCCTCGACCTCCTTCATCCAGCGGCATCTCTCGATCGGCTACAACCGCGCCGCCAAGCTGATCGAGCAGATGGAGAAGGAAGGCATCGTCGGCCCCGCCAACCATGTCGGCAAGCGCGAGGTGCTGGCCCGCCGGAGCGACGACTGAGACGCGCCCGGCCTGGCCCTGTCCGGCGCCGCGCAGGCGGCCGATCGCCGCGTCGAGCTGCACGAGTTCTAGCCTCGAACATCAGGTGCTCGAGCTGGGAGGAGGACATCCTGGGCCGTGACACGCTGTCCCTCGGCGAGAGCATCATGATCGATATCGACGACGGCTCCGGCGCCTGCCGCTTCGACTTCCTGGCGGTGATGACCAATGGCAGCAGGATCGAGAAGCGGGACGTGAACGTCTGCGAGATCAGCCACTTCACGGTGCGTTGATCCTCCTGACGCACAGGCCGCGGGACGCAGACCGGAGGGCGCCGCCGCTCAGGGCATGGCGGGCACGGCCGGCGCGCCCGGCGTGACCGGCTCCGGAACCGCCTCCTCCGGCGTGGCGCAGAGCCCACGCCGCCGCAGCCGCGCCGACAGCGCCGGATCGGCCGTCAGCACGGCGAAGGGGATGCAGAGCAGCAGCGGCAGCCAGGCCGGCAGGCCCCACAGCCAGGCGGTGCCCCCCGCCGAGACCAGCCCCGCCGCGGTGCCGAGGCCGACGAGCGTATGCGGCCAGAGCATCCGGGCCGTCGCGCGCCAGGGCAGCCCCTGGGCCCGGCGGTTCTGCGGCAGCCAGCCGCCCTGCGCGCCCAGCGCCATCCGCGCGAGGCTGAGCGCCTTGTCCACCAGGCTGATCGGGTCGAGGACGGTGGTGAAGGCGATCTCCGCCGCCGCGCCGCGCAGCACGGCGCGGCGGCCGCCGTAGGGCGCCGCGCGGGCGGGCCGCAGCATCAGCTCCAGATAGCCGGTCAGCTTCGGCGCATGCAGCGCCAGCCAGTTGCCGAGCAGCATGGCGGCCAGCCATGCGGGCGGGGTGCCCTCGGCGCCGCCCGTCGCCGCGTTCATCACCGCCGCGAAAAGCAACAGCAGCCAGATCGGCGCGCCGAGGAAGAGCATGATGGCCTGCAGCAGCTGCCAGCGGCCCATCGGCGTCAGCTCCGGCAGGCCGAGCAACCGCCGGTACTGCATGTTGCCCGCGCCCCAGCGCCGGTCGCGCAGCAGGAAGTCGATCAGGCTGGGCGGGTTGCCCTCCTGGCTGCCCGCCTCCTCCGGCAGGCAGCGCACCTTCCAACCGGCGGCCTGCAGGCGCACCGCCTCGATCTGGTCGTGGCTGAGGATCGGGCTGCCGTCCGGCAAAGGCTGCAGCCGCGCATGGTCCCGGAACGGCACGACGCGCAGGATGGCGTTGTGGCCCCAATAGGGCCCCTCGTCGAGCTGCCACCAGGCCTGGCCGGTGGCCCAGCTTCGCATGCCGGCGCGCATGCCGAACTGGAACAGGCGCGCGAAGGCGCTGTCGGCCGGCCGACCGACGATGAGCTGCTGCAGGATGGCAAGCTTCGGATCGGTCTCCATGGCGGCCACGAGGCGCAGCACGGCCTCCGCCGACATCTCCGAATCCGCGTCCAGGCACAGGAAGAACTCGAAGCCCTGGCCGTGATGGTCTAGGAAGTCCATGACATTGCCGGCCTTGAAGCCGCGGTTCTCGGTGCGCCGGCGGTAGCGCAGCGCCGGCGCGCGCCCCTCGCGCAGCCGGGCGAAGGCGGCGACCGCCGCCTCCTCCGCCACCACCCGGTCCGCATCCTGCGTGTCGGAGAGCAGCCAAAGGGTGAAATGCCCGCCCGCCCCGGCTGCCTCCAGCCCCTCCAGCAAGGGCACCAGCCCGGCCAGCACCTGCGCGGTGTCCTCGTCCCGCAGGCAAAGGGCGATGGCGGTCCGGCTGCGCGGCGGCGGCGGGTCGCGCCGGTATTGCGGCACCAGGATCGCCGCCGGATCGGCATGGCGCAGGCGCAGCAGCAGGCCGAGCACGGCATTGCCGGCGCAGAGGCAGGTCCAGGGCAGCGTGCCCAGCCAGAGCAGCAGGATCAGCAGCTCCCAGCCGCTCCAGCCGCCGGCGCCGAGGCCGCGCAGCATGAGGAAAAGGAGGCCGGCGCCGGGCGCCAGGCACAGGATGAGGAAGGCGATCCGGCGCGGGCCGGAGCGTTCGGCGGCGGGGCGTTCGGCGACGGGGCGTTCGGCGACGGGGCGCTCGGCGGGGCGATGGGTCTCGATCACCCCCTGCCCAGACCACAGGATCATGGCCGGATTGCGCCCGGGGCGTGGCGGCGGCGGGCTACTTCTCGAAGCGCCAGGGCGTCGCGCTCTCCTCGTTCGGGTCCAGCGTCAGCCGGTGCTCCAGCGGCGGGAAGGCCCGGCTGCGGCAGTCGGCGCGGTCGCAGAGGCGGCAGGACAGGCCGATGCCGGTGCGCGCCCTCTCCAGGTCCAGCCCGTCGGCATAGGCCACCTCGGCGGCGCGGCCGAGGTCGCAGCCCATCGCCACCACCTGCACCGGCGCGGGCTCGCCCCAGCGCAGGGCCGGGCCGGTGACGGTCCGGGCGAAGCAGAGGAAGGCGGCGCCGTCCGGCAGCTCGGCGATCTGCACGCGCAGGCTCCCCGGCGTGGCGAAGGCGGTGTGCACCACCCAGCGCGGGCAGGAGCCTCCGAACCGCGCGAAGGGATAGCCCGCCGCCGAGAAGCGCTTGTCCACATTCCCGGCGGGATCGACGCGCAGGAAGAAGAAGGGCAGGCCCCGCGCGCCCTCGCGCTGCAGGGTGGAGAGACGGTGCGCCACCTGCTCGTAGCTGACGCCGAAGCGGGCGGCGAGCAGGTCGAGGTCGTGGCGCAGCGCGCGTGCCGCCTCCAGGAAGGGCGCGTAGGGCATGATGAGGGCGCCGGCGGCGTAGTTCAGCAGGCCGATTCGGATCAGCGCCGTCGCCTCCGGCGTGCTCGGCGCGGCGGGGCCCAGGATGCCCTCCACCGCCTCGCGCGCCTCCAGCAGCATGAGCTGGAAGGCCATCTGGAAGCCGCGGCTCTCGCGGGGGAGGGATTCCGAGAGGTCGAGCAGCCGCGCGGCGGGATCGTAGCGGCGCAGGCTGCCCTCCAGCGGGCCGACGCGCACCCGCACGCCGTGCCGCTGCCGCAGCCGCTCGGCGATGGCGTGGTTCAGCTCGGAGGGCGAGGCGGCGAGCTCGCCGCCGATCGCCTCCGCCATTTCCTCCAGGGCGGGAAAGCAATTGGCATGGTCGCTGAAGAAATCGCGCGCCTCCTCGGTCGGCAGCAGGATGCGGCGGCCGCTCGGCAGGGCGATGCCGCTGCTGTCCTCCCGCGCCACACGCAGCGCGCGGTAGAGGGCGAGCATGGCGCGGGCGGCATTGGGCGCGCTGCCCGAGAGAATGCGCATCTCCTCCTCCGGCAGTTCCTCCAGCCCGAGCAGCGGGTCGGCCAGCACCTCGCGCAGCCCGCCCTCCAGCTGCCGCTCCTCGGCACCGGACAGGGCGGCCAGGTCGATCTGCAGCGTGTGCCCCAGCTTGATCAGCAGGGCGGCGGTGACGCCGCGCTGATCGTGCTCGATCAGGTTCAGGTAGCTGGCGGAGATGCCGAGCCGTGCCGCCAGCGCCTGCTGGGTCAGGTTCTGCTCCTGCCGCAGCCGGCGGAGCGTGCGCCCGATCAGGGGACGGGCCATCTTTACAGCCTTTACAAATTTACCGGCTTAACAGTGAAGGCAGCCACTGTGTTGCCAAGGATATGGCAGATTGGAGGGTGAACTTCGCGGCCGCAATGTGAATTATTGACGCATGGCCGATCGGCCGAGAGACGATCAGGAGAGACAGCATGCGTCCGACCCCCAGCCCCCTTTTCGCACCGGATGGCAGTGCCGCCGGCAGCCCCGCGGGCGGCGACCGCTTCGCCGGAATCCGCCGCGACTACAGCCCGGCCGATGTCGAGCGGCTGGCGGGCTCCTTCCGCGTCCGGCACACGCTGGCCGAGATGGGGGCGAAGCGGCTGTGGCAGCTTCTGCACAGCGAGCCTTATGTGAACACGCTGGGCGCGCTGACCGGCAACCAGGCGCTGCAGCAGGTGAAGGCGGGGCTGAAGGCGATCTACCTCTCCGGCTGGCAGGTGGCGGCGGACGCCAACACCGCCTCCACCATGTATCCGGACCAGTCGCTCTATCCGGTGAACTCGGTGCCGCAGGTGGTGACGCGCATCAACAACGCGCTGCGCCGCGCCGACCAGATCGCGCATATGGAGCGGCTGCAGGGCAAGGCCGAGGACGACACGACCTGGATGGCGCCGGTCATCGCCGATGCCGAGGCCGGCTTCGGCGGCGCGCTGAATGCCTATGAGCTGATGCGCGCGATGATCGAGGCGGGTGCCGCCGGCGTGCATTTCGAGGACCAGCTGGCCAGCGAGAAGAAATGCGGACATCTCGGCGGCAAGGTCCTGGTGCCGATCAGCCAGCATATCCGCACGCTGAACGCCGCGCGCCTCGCGGCCGATGTGGAGGGCGTGCCAACCGTCCTGCTCTGCCGCACCGATGCCGAGAGCGCGCAGCTCCTGACCGCCGATATCGACGAGCGTGACCGCCCCTTCATCAGCGGCGAGCGCACCGCCGAGGGCTTCTTCCGCATCAAGCCGGGCGTCGGCAAGGAGTACGCCATCGCCCGCAGCCTGGCCTACGCGCCCTATGCCGACCTGCTGTGGTGGGAGACATCGGACCCGGATCTCGACGACGCCCGAGCCTTCGCCGAGGCCATTCACAAGGAGTTCCCCGGCAAGCTCCTGGCCTACAACTGCTCGCCGAGCTTCAACTGGAAGCGCAAGATGGGCGATGCCGCCGCGGCGCAGTTCCAGCGCGAGATCGGCGCCATGGGCTACAAGTTCCAGTTCATCACCCTCGCCGGCTTCCACAGCCTGAACTATTCGATGTTCCAGCTCGCTAAGGGCTACAAGGAGCGCGGCATGGGCGCCTATTCCGAGCTGCAGCAGGCCGAGTTCGCCGCCGAGGCCGATGGCTACACCGCGACGCGCCACCAGCGCGAGGTCGGCGTCAGCTACTTCGACGCCGTCGCCACCGCCGCCTCGGGCGGTGCCTCCAGCACGACCGCCATGGCGCACAGCACCGAGACGGCGCAGTTCCATGACGAGACGAGCCACGCCACCCCGGCGATGGCCCAGTAACCGACAACGCCAGACAGGGACGCACGACCATGACGCACAGTGACGATTTCGACGACGGCCTGGTGCACAGCCATGGCTGGGCGACCGAGCCGGCCATCCCGCCCTCGCTGCACGGGCTGAAGGCGCCGCCCCAGGCCAGCTCGATCCCGACGCCGAGCACCGCCTATCACGACGACAAGCTGGAGGGCTGACCGCGACGGGGCGGGCGCGGGATCGCGCCTCCCCCTCCTTCCGGCCACGGCATGGCGGGCGCCCCCGGGCGCCCGTTGCTATTCCCCGCCGAGCAGGCCGGTGACGACGCCCACCGTGCCGGCGACGATCACGGCGTTGAAGACATAGGCGATGATGCTGTGCAGCGTGGCGATGCGGCGGATCGCCGCGGAATGCGTATCCACATCCGTCACGCCGTTCGTCGTGCCGATGCTGAAGGACATGTAGAGGAACTCGGAGAAGGGTGGGTCGTCCTCACCGCCATGGAAGCGGATGCCGCCGCCGCTGAGCCAGAATTCCCGCGCGTAGTCCTGCGCGAAGAGGGTGTGGACGTAGAACCAGGAGAGCGCCACCGTCACCATGCCGAAGGCCGGCACGCCGCCGGCGCTTGTCGCCGCGTCGAGCCCGACGCCCGCCACCGAGGTGGCGGCGGCGAACAGGGAGAGCGTCAGCACCATGGTGCGCCGCTCGTCCGTCACCTCGGCATGGCGGCGCATCGCCTCGGGCCCGGCCGACCAGAGGCGGCGGAACAGCAGGGCCAGATGCACGGCCACCAGCACGCACCAGCCGGCCAGCGCCGCATGCAGCCAGCGCAGGCCATAGGCATAGGCCAGCCCCCCGCCCAGAAGGCCGGCCAGCAGCGATAGCGTGCTGATCCTCTGCCGGCCCGGCCAACCGGTCACGCGGCGCGCCTCACGCCGTCAGGGCGCGCGCGAAGACCGCCGGATCGACATTGCCCCCGCTCAGCACCACGCCGACCGTGCGGCCACGCGCCGGGATCCGCCCGGCCAGCACGGCGGCCAGCGCCACGGCGCCGCCCGGCTCCACCACGACCTTGAGCGCCTCGAAGGCGAAGCGCATGGCGCGGAACACCTCCGCCTCCGACACCGCCACGCCGCCCGTCAGGCGCGCCCGGTTGACCGCGAAGGTCAGCTCGCCCGGCGCCAGGGACAACAGCGAATCGCAGAGCAGGGAGCCCTGGCCGTCCGCCGAAAGACGTTCGCCGGCGGCCTGGGAGCGCCGGGTGTCGTCCCAGCCCTCCGGCTCCACCGCCCAGACCTGCGTGCCGGGCGAGGCGCCCTCGGCCGCCAGGGCGCAGCCGGCCACCAGTCCGCCGCCGCCGGTGCAGACGGCCAGCGCATCCAGCGTCAGCCCGGCGGCGCGGGCATCCTCGATCAGCTCCAGCGCCACGCTGCCCTGGCCGGCGATGACATCGGGGTGGTCGAAGGGGGGGACCAGGGTGCGGCCGGTCCGCCGCGCCAGCTCCAGCGCCAGGGCGTTGCGGTCGGTGCCGGCGCGGTCGAAGAAGGTGATCTCGGCGCCCCAGCGGCGCGTGCTCTCCACCTTGATGGCGGGCGCGTCCCGCGGCATCGCGATCAGGGCCGAGAGACCCTCGGCCGCCGCCGCGCAGGCCACCGCCTGGCCGTGATTGCCGGAGGAATGCGTGACCACCCCCGCGGCGCGCTGCTCGGGCGACAGGCGCAGGATGGCGTTCGTGGCGCCGCGGAGCTTGAAGCTGCCGGTGCGCTGCAGCGGCTCCGGCTTCACCAGGACAGTCCCGCCGGCCAGCTCGTCCAGCAGCGGGTGCCGCAGCATCGGCGTGCGAAGGAGGCGGCCCCGCAGCCGCGCGGCGGCGGCGAGGACATCGGCATGGGCGGGCGGCGTCAGGGCGTTCATCTCAGGACCTCGGTGCGGGGCGTAGGAACGTAGCCTCGCCTTCCGCACCCGCGCCGGCAAGCCCGCCAGATGGCGCGGGGACACGCCCCGGCGGCCGACGCCCCTCGGGCGCCCCCTGCCGGCGGGGGCCGGGCGGGACGTGGGCCCCCGGCGCGTCCACAACCAGGGAACCGTTGCCATGCGTGCGCGGGGATGCGTAACCTCTCGCCTGCAACGAGTGGCCATAAGGCCCGTGGCGGACATCACCGCCCGTTTAAGGAGGTTACCGAATGGAAGGCAACGGGATTTCCCGCCGCACGGTGCTGCGCGCCAGTGCGCTCGGCGCGGCGGCGAGCACCCTCCCCCTGGTCAATGTGCATGGACAGAGTTCCGGCGGCAAACTCGCCCTGGGCCTCTGGGACCATTGGGTGCCAGCTGGCAACGACGCCATGCGCAAGCTCGTCATGGACTGGGGGCAGAAGAACAGGGTCGAGATCCAGCTCGACTTCATCACCTCGGTCGGCAACAAGAACCTGCTGACCATCGCCGCCGAATCCCAGGCGAAGCAGGGCCATGACGTGCTCTCCTTCCCGACCTGGGAGGTGCACTCCAAGGCTGATCTGCTCGAGCCCATGGACGACATCATGGGCCGCCTGTCCGAGAAGTACGGCGCGCTGAACCCGATCACCGAGTATCTGGCCAAGGTCGAGGGCAAGTGGCGCGCCGTCCCCGCCATCTCCGGTTCGCAGAACAAGCCGGCCCTCGGCCGCATCGACCTGCTGAAGCAGCATGCCGGCATCGACATCCAGGCCATGTATCCGGCCAGCGCGACGGCAAGCCCCGAGGCCGCCAACTGGAACTGGGACACGTTCCTGAAGGCCGCCGAGGGCACGCACAAGGCAGGGGTTCCCTTCGGCCTGGCGGTCGGGCAGTTCACCGATGCCACCGACTGGATCGGCAGCATGTTCCGCTCCTTCGGCGCCGAGCTGGTGAACAGCAAGGGCGACATCACCGCCAAGTCGGACAATGTCCGCAAGGTTCTGGAATACGCCAAGCAGCTCTGCGCCTTCCTGCCGGGCGATGTCTTCTCCTGGGACGATGCCTCCAACAACCGGGCGCTGATCTCCGGCAAGTCGGCGCTGATCTTCAACCCGCCCTCCGCCTGGTCGGTGGCCAAGCGCGACGCGCCGCAGGTGGCCGAGCATTGCTGGACCTTCCCGGCACCGGCCGGATCGCAGGGGCGCTACACCCCCTACCTGCCCTATTTCTGGGGGGTCTGGAGCTTCAGCCGCAACAAGGGCGCGGGCAAGGCGCTGATCGAGTATCTGAGCCAGCGCGAGCAGGCCGAGACCATGGTGGCCGCCAGCAACGGCTACGACATCCCGCCCTTCACCAGCATGACCGACTTCAAGACCTGGGAGACGGAAGGGCCGCCGGCCGGCGTGGTGTTCAACTACCCGGTCAAGCCACAGCACAACGCGCAGCAGTTCATCGCCTGCTACCCGGCGCCGCCGGAGATCGCGGTGCAGATGTACAACCAGGGCATCCAGGCCAAGATGATCGCCCGCGTGGTGCAGAACAACGAGGCGCCGGACCGCGCCATCGCCTGGGCCGAACGCGAGCTGGAGGGCTTCAAGCGGGGCTGAGGGCCGTCGCCTGAACCATGGCGGGCGCGCGGGCCCTCCCGCGCGCCTCGCATCTCATCGTCCTGACACCGAGGGAATCCGGCATGTCCCAGGGCACGCTTTCCGCCTCCATCGCGCCGGGCAGCACCGCGCCGCCCCGCAACAGCGCGATGCGCCGCCTGTCGCGGCGCAATTCCACCGTCGCCTTCCTGCTCACCCTGCCGCTGATCCTGCTGATCCTCGGCCTCGTCGTCTATCCCTTCCTCTACGCCATCTATCTCTCCATGCTGAACAAGCGCATGACGCGCTTCGTCGGCTGGGAGAACTTCACCTTCCTGTTCGGGCGGGAGACCTTCTGGAACGTCGTGTTCCAGTCGGTGCTCTTCGCCGTCTCCGCCGTGCTGCTCAAGGCGCTGATCGGCTTCATCCTGGCGCATGTGCTGCACGCCCTGCCCTCCAAGGGCCAGCGCAAGTGGCGCGGCATGCTGCTGGTGCCCTGGGTCATCCCGCCCGCCATCTCGACGCTGGCCTGGTGGTGGCTGTTCGATCCCTCTTACTCCGCCTTCAACTGGGCGCTGGCGGGAATCGGCGTCGATCCCGTGCCCTGGCTCGGCGCCACAGGATGGGCGCGCTTCTCGGTGATCCTGGTCAATGTCTGGTACGGTTCGCCCTTCTTCATGATCATGTATCTGGCGGCGCTGAAGTCCGTGCCCGATCAGCTCTACGAGGCGGCGGCGATCGATGGCGCCACCCGATGGCAGAAGCTGCGCTTCGTGACCTTCCCGATGATGCGCAACATCATCTCGATCACCGTGCTGTTCAGCCTGATCGTCACCTTCGCCAATTTCGACATCGTCCGCATCCTGACCAATGGCGGGCCGCAGGACAGCACGCATGTCTTCGCGACCTATGCCTTCCAGGTCGGCATCCAGTCGGGCGACATCCCGCTCGGCGCCACGGTCAGCCTGTTCATGTTTCCCCTGCTGGCGGTCTTCGCCATCCTCACCCTGCGCGGCGTGAACAAGCGGACGAAGGAAATGACCTGAGATGAGCAGTACCACCGCCGCCTCCTTCACCCCCGCCGAGACGAGGCATGGCAGCCTGAAGCGTGAGCGCCGCTGGGCGATGATCGGCGCCTATGTCGCGCTGGCGGTCTTCGTCATCTTCTTCATGACGCCGCCCTTCCACATGCTGATGACCAGCCTGAAGAGCTCGGGCGAGATCGCCGACCTGTCGGGCAATCCCTGGATCGTCAGCGCGCCGACGCTGCAGAACTACTGGGAGCTGCTGACCCAGGGGAACTATCTGATCCATTTCAAGAACTCGATCATCGTCACGGTCAGCACCGTGCTGATCAGCATGGTGATCTCGACGCTGGCGGCCTTCGCCCTGGCGCGGATGAAGTTCTGGGGCAGCGCGACGCTCGCCACGGGCGTCTTCCTCACCTACCTGGTGCCGGAGACGCTGCTCTTCATCCCGATGTTCCAGATCATCGGTGGCCTTGGCCTCTACAACAACCTCTGGGCCATGGTGCTGATCTTCCCGACGCTGACGGTGCCGTTCTGCACCTGGATCATGATCGGCTACTTCGCCTCGATCCCGAAGGAGCTGGACGAGGCGGCGCTGATCGACGGTGCCGGCCACCTGCAGATGCTGTGGAAGATCTTCATCCCCGTCGCCCTGCCGGGCATCCTGGCGGCGATGATCTTCGCCTTCACGGTGTCCTGGGCGGCTTTCATCTATCCGATCGCCTTCCTGGTCAGCTCCGACCAGATGGTGCTGACGGTGGGCATCGTCTCCGACCTGATCCGGGCGGACACCTTCCAGTGGGGCAAGATCATGGCGGGCGCCCTGATGGCCGCCTTGCCGCCCCTGCTCGTCTATGCCTTCCTCATGGACTACTACATCGCGGGCCTGACGGCCGGCGCGACCAAGGGCTGAGGGGAGAGAACGAAGAATGGCGCAGGTAACACTCCGCAAGGTGGTCAAGGCCTATGAGGGCGGCGTGCAGGCCGTGAAGGGCATCGACCTCGACATCGCGGACCACGAGTTCGTCGTCCTCGTCGGCCCTTCCGGCTGCGGCAAGTCGACCACGCTGCGGATGATCGCCGGACTGGAGGAGATCTCGGACGGCGAGATCGCCATCGGCGGCAAGGTCATCAACGACGTGCCGCCGCGTGACCGGGACATCGCCATGGTGTTCCAGAACTACGCCCTCTATCCGCACATGACGGTGTTCGACAACATGGCCTTCGGGCTCATGCTGCGGAAGTTCCCGAAGGAGGAGATCAAGCGCCGCGTCGACAACGCCGCGCGCATCCTCGACATCACGCCGCTGCTGCTGCGCAAGCCCAAGGCGCTCTCGGGCGGGCAGCGGCAGCGCGTGGCCATGGGCCGCGCCATCGTGCGCGATCCCAAGGTGTTCCTCTTCGATGAGCCGCTGTCCAACCTCGATGCCAAGCTGCGCGTGCAGATGCGCACCGAGATCAAGAAGGTGCACCAGACGGTCAAGACCACGACCATCTACGTCACGCACGACCAGGTGGAGGCGATGACGCTGGCCGACCGCGTGGTGGTCATGAACGGCGGCATCATCGAGCAGGTCGGCCCGCCGCAGGAGCTCTACCACAACCCGGCCACGCGCTTCGTCGCGGGCTTCATCGGCAGCCCGGCGATGAACTTCATCCCTGGCCGTCTGGAGAACGGGTCCGGCGCGCTGCGCGTCCATCTGCCGGGCGACATCGTGCTGCCGGTGCCGGCCGAGCGCACGGCGCGCTACAGCAACCTGGCCGGGCGCGAGATCATCTTCGGCATCCGCCCGGAGCACCTGACCGAGGCGAAGAACCTCGACCGGCCGCATGTCGCGCCCATGACGGCGACGCCGGAAGTGACCGAACCCATGGGCATGGAAACCCTGGTGCACTTCAAGATGCAGGGGGCCGAGATCTGCGGCCGCGTCGATCCCAATGCCCCGGCGGCACCGGGACAGCCGCTGCCGATGGCCGTGGACATGAGCAACATGCACATTCTCGACCCGCAGACGGGGCGCGTCCTGTGAGCCGCACCGCCTGGGTCACCGGCGCCGGCTCCGGGATCGGCCGCGCCGTCGCCATCGCGCTGGGCCAGGCGGGCTACCGCCTCGCCCTCACCGGCCGGCGCGAGGCGCCGCTGCGCGAGACCGCCGGGCTCGCCGGGCAGGAGGCGCTGATCCTGCCCGCCGACCTGACCGACGCGGCGGCGGTCGATGCCGCGGCGCGGCGCGTCGCCGAGGCGCTCGGTGGCCCCGACCTCCTGGTGAACAACGCCGGCAGCAACGTGCCGCGCCGGCACTGGCACCAGCTCGGCGCCGCCGATGCCGCCCTGCTGGTGAACGCCAATCTCACCGCGCCCTTCCTCACCAGCATCGCCGTGCTGCCGGCGATGAAGGCGCGCGGCGGCGGGCTGATCGTGCAGATCGCCTCGATGGCCGGCAAGGGCACCTCCGCCGTCTCCGGCCCGGGCTACATCGCGGCGAAGACGGGCTTCGTCGCGCTCTCCGCCTCGCTGAACGCGGAGAACGGCATCCATAACATCCGTTCCACCTGCATCTGCCCGGGCGAGGTTGTGACGCCGATCCTGGACAAGCGCCCCGTCCCCGTCTCCGACGAGGAGCGGGCGCGCATGCTGCAGCCGGAGGATCTGGCGGCGGCGGTACTCTTCGTCGCCAATCTGCCCGAACGCGTCTGCATCAACGAGATGCTGGTGACACCGACCTGGAACCGGTTCCAGGCGGCCGAGGCGCAGAAGGTCGCGGCGATGCCCTGAGTGGCCCAAGGGGAACGCCCAGGGGGAAGGAAGGGCGCGGGGCCCCGCTTTCCCCTCCGGTGCCGCTTGTCATCCTGGCCAGCTGGGGCATGCTGGGGCGCAACAGAAACGCTCCGAGGAACGCTTGCCCATGGATGCCCAGCCCCCCGTCCTGATCGCCGCCGAGACGCTGGAGAAGCTGGTGACGGACATCTTCGTCGCCGCCGGCGGTTCGGCCGAGGAATCGGCGAACATCGCGCAGCATCTTCTGGGCGCCAACCTTGCCGGGCATGACAGCCACGGCGTCGCCCGCGTGCCGCGCTATATCGACTGGTTGCGCAGTGGCGACATGTATTTCGGCCGCACGGTGAAGGTGGTCACGGATGGCGGCGCCTTCGCCCTGCTGGACGCCGATTACGGCTTCGGCCAGACGGTGGCGCGGCAGGCCACCGAGCTGGGCATCGCCCGCGCCCGGCAGCACGGCGCCGCCGTCATCGCGCTCCGCAACGCCGGGCATGTCGGCCGCATCGGCCATTATGCCGAGATGGCGCTCGGGGCGGGGCTGGTGTCGGTGCACCTCGTCAATGTCGCCGGCTCCACCCTGGTCGCGCCCTTCGGCGGCGTGGACCGGCGCTTCTCCACCGCCCCCATCGCCATCGGCGCGCCGGTCGAGGGGCGGCCCGTGGTGCTCGACTTCGCCACCTCGCGCGTCGCCGAAGGCAAGGTGCTGGTCGCCTCCAATGGCGGCAAGGAGCTGCCGCCGGACGCGCTGATCGAGCCGGACGGCCGCCTCACCGGCGATCCGCACACCCTCTATGGCGACTATCCGCCGGTCGGGCCGCGCAATCCCGCCGGCGGCGCGGGCGCCATCCGCGCCTTCGGCGACCACAAGGGCTCGGGCCTGGCGCTGATGTGCGAGTTGCTGGCGGGCGCCTTCACCGCCGGCGGCTGCGCCGGCCCGCTGCCGCCCGGCCATCGCGGCCGCATCACCAACGGCATGCTGTCCATCTACCTCTCCCCGGCGCATTTCGGCACCGAGGCGGAGTTCCAGCGCATGGCGAAGGAGTATGTGGCGTGGGTGGCGGAAAGCCGCCCCGCCACGCCGGGGGGGCAGGTGCTGCTGCCGGGTGAGCCGGAGGCTCGCAGCCGCGCCGAACGGCTGGACAAGGGCGTGCCGCTCCAGCCGGACACCTGGACCGGCATCCTGCAGACGGCCGCCTCCCTCGGCATCCCCGCCCCCGTCTGACGGTTCGCGCGCCTGGAGGGAAGGAGCGTCCGGCCGGGTAAGCCTTACCCGGCCCGCGCTGGCCCTAGGACCCGCGCGGCGGCTTACTGAAAGGGTCGAGGCCCCGCGCCACCGGCGGCTGCCAGGTGCGCGAATCCGGCGTGCGGCCGCTCTGGGTGGTGCCGATGAAGGAGCCGCCGGTGCCGCCGCTCCAGCCGGTCGATCCCGAATTGCCCGGCGCCGTGGCGTCGCCCCGCCCCTGCGCCGGCGGCGTGGCGGGGCTGACCTCCTGGCTGGCGCCGCCCGCCTGCCCCCCATCCTGTCCCGCGCCCTGCCCTGCGCCCTGTCCTGCGCCCTGTCCCTGGGCCAGCGCGGGAGTCGCCAGGGCGAGGGCCACCGGGAAGGCCAGCACCAGCCGCCGCATCCATCCGCTTCGCATCGGAGCCTCCTCTTGTTCGGCCGGCCGGGCCAGGGGCGCCGGGGCCGGGGTTTCGCGCCTCGACCGGGCCGGGCGCGGCGACGTCACGCCACCACCACCTGCGGCGGGCCCTCGGCGGCCGTGCCGATCCGCCGGGCTAGGGGATAGCCTTCAGCGCGGATGCGGGCCAGCACGGACTCGGCGGCCTCCTCGGCGCAGGCGATGAGCAGGCCGCCGGAGGTCTGCGGATCGGTCAGCAGCAGGCGCTGCCAGTCCGGGCATTCGGGCGGCAGAACCACCTCGGCGCCATAGCTCTGCCAGTTGCGCTGCGAGGCACCCGTGACGAAGCCCTGCCGCGCCAGGGCGGCGGCCTCGGCCAGCAGGGGCACGGCATCGCGCGCGATCGTCAGCGTCAGGCCCGAGCCCCGCGCCATCTCCAGCGCGTGGCCGAGCAGGCCGAAGCCGGTCACGTCGGTGACGCCATGCACCGACGGCTCCGTGGCCAGGCTGGCGCCGACCCGGTTGAGCAGGGTGGTGGAGGCGATCATCTCGGCATAGGCGGCCTCGGGCAGGGCGCCGCGCTTGATCGCCGCCGAATAGATGCCGACCCCGATCCCCTTGGTCAGGATCAGGGCGTCCCCCGCCCTCGCGCCGGTGTTGCGCCGCACCTGATCCGGCCGCCCGAGGCCGATCACCGCCAGGCCGTAGATCGGCTCCGGCGCGTCGATGGAATGGCCGCCCGCCACCGGAATGCCGGCCTCCGCGCAGATGGCGGCGCCCCCCGCGAGGATGCGCCGCACCGTCTCCGGGCTCAGCTTGCCCACCGGCATGCCCAGGATCGCCAGCGCCATGATGGGCCGCCCCCCCATGGCATAGATGTCGGAGATGGCGTTGGTGGCGGCGATGCGGCCGAAGTCGAAGGGATCATCCACCATCGGCATGAAGAAGTCGGTGGTGGCCATCACGGCGAGATGGTCATCCACCTGCCAGACGGCGGCATCATCGGCCGTCTCGGCGCCGACCAGGAGCTGGCTGAAGGTGCCGGCCGCCGGCATCTCCGCCAGCAGCTCCCGCAGCACGGCGGGCGCCAGCTTGCAGCCGCAGCCGCCGCCATGCGCCAGTTCCGTCAGCCGCGGTGCCTGATCCTGCATCTCGCCTCGCTCCTCCACCCTCGTTCCCCTGGAAGATGGGTGATCCCGGCCCGGCTGGAAAGTGGGCCGGGCGAGGCGGGCCTCCGCCTCCCCGTCGCAGGGCGATCGAAGGGCCGCCCGCGCCCGCCTCAGTCGGCGAGCGACAGGATCTCCTCGGCCCGCCGCACCACCGGCAGGTCCACCATGCGTCCATCGAGCTGGAAGGCCCCTCGGCCCTCGGCCCGTGCGGCGCGGTCGCCCTCCACCACCCGCCGCGCCCAGTCGATCTCCTGCGGCGTCGGCGCGAAGGCCTCGTTCAGCGGCGCCACCTGCGAGGGATGCACGATCAGCGCGCCGCGGAAGCCCATGCGCCGGGCCTGGCGCGCCATCTCCGCGAAGGCGTCGAGATCGTCATAGGCGCCGATGCTGCCGACGAAGCCGAGCGGCAGGATGCCGGCGGCGCGCGCCGCGCAGAGCACGGCGTAGTTCGGCGTGAACAGCGCGTCCGGCCCGGGCACGCCGCCGATCGCGGCGGAATAGTCCTCCGGCCCCAGCGTCATGGCGGCCACGCGCGGATGCGCGGCGGCGATGGCGGGCAGGCCGAAGATCGCGCCCGGTGTCTCGATCTGCAGCACCAGGCGGATACCGCCCGGCGGCAGGCCGCGCTCCGCCTCCAGCTCGGTGACGGCCTCCGCCACCTCGCGCACGAAGCCCGGCTCCTCCACCTTGGGCAGGACCAGCGCAGCGAGGCCCGGCTGCACGGCCGCCTCCAGATCGGCGCCGATCTGGCGCAGGCTGTGGTTGACCCGCACCATGGCCGCCGTGCCGTTGCGGGCGATGCCGGCGATGGAGGCCGCCAGGCTGCCACGCGCCGCCGGCTTCTCCGCCGCCGGCACGGCATCCTCCAGATCCAGGATCACGCCGTCCGCGCCGCGCTCATGGGCGCGGGCGACGAATCGCCCGACATGCGCCGGCACGAAGAGCAGGGAGCGCCAGCGTGGCGGGGGAGCGGTTCGGGTCATCGGATCTGGTCACCTCTGCGGTCCGGGCGCGGGGCTCCGAGCACGGCGGGGCCCAGGGCCGGCGCGGCGGGCGGGGTGCCCGCCGACATCCTGTTCACGGCCGCGAAGCCTGCCACGACGCGGCGTCAGGGCAAAGGCCGGCGGGGAAGGTCGGGCCGGCCGCCGCAACGGTTTCGAATTGACACAGACATGGGGCGTCAACGACCCTTCGCGCAAGGCAAGACCCGCGCCGGACGCGGGCGTCCAGGGAGAAAGCCGCACCATGTCGATGCCCCTCCTGCCGCGCCGGGCGCTTCCCGCGGCGCTGGCCGGCCTCCTGGCCGCGCCGACCGTCGCGCGGGCGCAGTCCTGGCCCGCCCGCCCCCTGACCATCGTCGTGCCCTGGGCGGCGGGCGGCGGCGCCGACACCGTGACGCGCGTCCTCGCCGCCGGGCTGGAGCAGGAGGTGCGCACGCCGGTCAATGTGGTCAACCGCACCGGCGGCAATGGCGTGGTCGGCCACACCGCCATCCTCACGGCGCGGCCGGACGGCTACACGATCGGCCTCGCCACCTCCGAGATCTCCTACTTCCGCACCCTCGGCATGGCCGAGATCTCGCCCGACAGCTTCGACATCCTCTCCCGCGTCGCCACCCTGCCGGCCGGTGTCACGGTGAAGGGCGACGGACCCTGGCGCAGCGTGCAGGATGTCCTGGCCGCCATCCGCGACGGCCGGCGCGGGCAGTACACCGCCTCGGGCGCGGGCGTCGGCGGCGCCTGGCACATCGCGCTCGCCGGCATGCTGCGCGCCGCCGGCATGGAGGTGAACGCGGTGCGCTGGGTGCCATCCCAGGGCGGCGCGCCGGCCATGCAGGACGTGGTGGCCGGCGGCATCGGCATGGCCACATGCTCGCCGATCGAGGGCAAGGGGCTGATCGATGGCGGCCAGGCACGCTGCCTCGCGGTGATGGGCGGCGAGCGCCTGGCCATGCTGCCGGCCGTGCCCAGCCTGCGGGAATCCGGCCTCGACTGGACCTTCGAGAACTGGTTCGCCCTGGTGGCGCCGCGCGGCCTGCCGGAGGACGTGCATCGGCCGATGCGCGAGGCGCTGGGCCGCGCCCATGCCCGGGCCGAGGTGCGGGAGGCGCTCCGCCAGCGCGGCATCGTGCCGGTCTGGGAATCCGCCGAGGCGGCGGACGGCTTCGCCCGCGACTATGCGCGCACCGCCGCCGACCTGCTCGGCGCGCTCGGTCTGGCCAGGGGCTGAAGCCGGATCATGGGCGGGGAGAATCCCTGGGACGGCGCGATCGTCGATGCGCATCAGCACTTCTGGGAGCCGGAGCACGGCCGCAATCCCTGGCTGGCGCCGGAGGCCGCGATCCCCTTCCGCTACGGCGACTACAGCGCCCTCAAGCGCCGCTACCTGCCGGAGGACTACCGCCGCGACGCCGCCGGGCATGACATCGTCGAGACCGTCTATGTCGAGACCGAGTGGGATCCGGCGGACGGTCCGGGCGAGACGCGCTACGCCGCGGCGCTGGCGGAACGCCACGGCCTTCCCAACGCCATCGTCGCCCAGGCCTGGCTGGACCGGCCGGATGCCGCGGCGCTGCTGGCCTGGCAGGCGGAGTGCCCGCTGGTGCGCAGCGTGCGCCACAAGCCCGGCGGCCCGGCCAGCCCGGCCGAGCGGGGCGCGCGGCGCACGCTGATGTCGGACCCCGCATGGCGGCGCGGCTATGAGCGGCTGGCGCGGCACGGGCTGCATTTCGACCTGCAGACACCCTGGTGGAACCTGCCCGAGGCGGTGGCCCTGGCGCGCGACTTCCCGGAGACGCTGATCATCCTGAACCATGCCGGCCTGCCCGCCGCGCGCGACGCGGATTCGCTGCGCCGCTGGCGCGAGGCGATGGCCGGCTTCGCCGAATGCCCGAACGCGCGGGTGAAGATCTCCGGCCTCGGCCTGCCGGGCCGCCCCTGGCGTGCCGTCGAGAACCGCTGGATCGTGCTGGAGACAGTGTATCTCTTCGGCCCGGAGCGGGCGATGTTCGCCAGCAACTTCCCGGTCGACAGCCTCTGCGGCAGCCTCGACAGCATCCTCTCCGGCTTCAAGTCGATCACGGCCTGCCTGCCGCGCGCCGCCCAGGCCCTGCTGTTCCGCGACACCGCGCGCGCCGTCTACCGCACCGGCGGAACGGCGCCATGAGCGCGCCGCGCCTGGGCTTCATCGGCATCGGCATCATGGGCGAGGCCATGGTGCTGCGGCTGCTGGAAAGCGGCTTCCCGGTCACCGCCTGGAACCGCGAGCCGGAGCGGCTGGAGGCCGTCCTGCCGCAAGGCGCCGTGGCGGCGAAGTCGCCCGCGGCCGTGGCGGCGGCGAGCGACATCCTGCTGCTTTGCGTGCTGCACACCGATGCCGTGCGCGAGGTGGTCTTCGGGCCGGGCGGCATCGCCACCGCCAGGGCGCCGGCGGGCGGCGTGCTGATCGACCATTCCACCATCGAGCCCGCGGCGACGCGCGGGATGGCGGAGCGGCTGGCGCGCGAGGCCGGCTGGGGCTGGGTGGACGCGCCGGTCTCCGGCGGGCCGCAGGCGGCGCGCGAGGGGCGGCTCACCATCATGGCCGGCGGCGCGGAGGCGGATGTCGCGCGCGCCGCGCCCGTGCTGGCGGCGCTCGGCGCGCGGGTGACGCATCTGGGCCCCAGCGGCGCCGGGCAGACGGCCAAGGTGCTAAACCAGGCCATCGTGGGCGCCGGCTATGTCGCGATGGCGGAGGCCCTGGCCCTGGCGGAGGGCCCCCGCCCGGGCGCCGCCCCCCCGCCCGCCGCCCTGGCCGGCGGCCATGCCGATGGAAGCATGCTGCAGCGCATCTTCCCGCAGATGCGGCAACGCGCCTTCGAACCGCCGGCCGGCCGCGCGCGGCAGATGCTGAAGGACCTCGACGCGGTGCTGGCCTTCGCGCGCGAGCACGGCGTGGCGCTGCCGCTGGTCGAGGCCGCGACGGCGCGCTTCGCGGAACACGTGGCGCGCGGCGAGGGCATGAGCGACACCGCCTCTGTGATCCGGCTCTATCGCCCCGACCCGCCCGGCTGACTCCGCCCGCTGACATCGGCGCGCTTGACCGCCTCGTTGAAGCGCCGACACAATCCGTACCGCCGACGGATGCTGGAACCTGGCGCGCAAGCCCGGCCCGCCGTTGTGGGAAGGAAGGGGACGATCCATTGCAGCTTTCCGACAAGGTGACCGGCGCCCTGCTGATCGCGCTGGGCGGCGTCACGGCCTATGGCGCGTCCCTGCAACCTGGCGTGCCGGGCCAGGATGTGGGGCCGAGCGTCTTTCCGGCCGTCATCGGCCTTGGGCTGATGGGATGCGGCGCCATGATCGCCTTCGGCGTCGGCCACAGCTTCGAGGCGCCGGACGACACCATTCCGGCCGAACCGGGCGAGACGGTGCCGCGGCCGCCGCGCTTCGCCGAATGGCGGGCCTTTCTCGCGCCGCTGCTGCTGGTCTTCTACGTGCTGGTCTCGGAGACCCTCGGCTTCCTGATCACCGCGGCGATCTGCATCCTGGTGATGACCCGCGCCCTCGGCGGAAGCTGGCGGCTCGCCGTGGCGCTGGCCCTGCTCGGCCCCGTGGGCCTGCATCTGGCCTTCTACGAGCTGCTGCGCGTGCCGCTGCCCGACGGCCTGCTGGCGCTGCCCTGGTGACGCCATGAGCGACCTGATCGACGGCTTCATCATGGTCGGACAGATGGATGTGCTGGTCGCCATCCTTCTGTCCGCCATCTACGGCCTGGTGGTGGGCTCGCTGCCGGGCCTTTCCGCCACCATGGCGACGGCGCTGCTGGTGCCGGTCACCTTCTATCTCTCACCGATCGCGGCGGTGGCGACCATCATCTCCGCCTCGGCCATGGCGATCTTCTCCGGCGACATCCCGGGCTGCCTGCTGCGCATCCCCGGCACGCCGGCCTCGGCCGCCTATACCGACGAGGCCTATGCCATGACCCGCAAGGGCCAGGCGGAGATGGCGCTCGGCATCGGACTGTGGTTCAGCGCCATCGGCGGCATCGTCGGCACGCTGTCGCTGATGGTGATGGCGCCGGCGCTGGCCGAGGTGGCGCTGAACTTCTCCTCCTTCGAGTATTTCTGGCTCGCCGTCCTCGGCCTGATGTGCGCGACACTGGTCGCGCGCTCCTCGCCGGTGAAGGCCATCGCCTCGATGCTGCTCGGCCTGCTCTTCTCCTGCATCGGCATGGAGAATCCGGCCGGCGCGCCGCGCTTCACCTTCGGCATGACCGACCTGCTCGGCGGCATCGAGCCGCTGCCGGCGCTGGTGGGCGTCTTCGCGCTGTCGGAGGTGATGCGCGCGCTCGCCACCGCCGAGCCGCCGCCGCTGCCGCGCCGCAAGTTCGGCAGCATCCTGGCCGGGCAGTGGAGCCTGACCAGGAGGTTCCAGTGGCCGATGTGGCGCGGCAATGTCGTCGGCATCATCATCGGCGTGCTGCCGGGGGCGGGCGCCGACATGGCCGCCTGGGTCAGCTACGCCCTCTCCAAGCGCTTCTCGAAAACGCCGGAGAAATTCGGCACCGGCCATCCGGAAGGGCTGGTCGAGGCCGGCGCCAGCAACAATGCCTCGCTCGCCAGCGGCTGGGTGCCGGCGCTGCTCTTCGGCATCCCGGGCGACACCATCACCGCCATCGCCATCGGCGTGCTCTACATGAAGGGACTGAACCCCGGCCCGACGCTGTTCACCGAGCGGGCGTCGAGCATGTACGCGCTCTACATCATCTTCATCCTGGCCAATATCATCATGATCCCGCTCGGCATCCTGATGATCCGCCTGGCGACGCGGGTGCTGCGCGCGCCCCGCGCCTCGATCATGCCGGTCATCCTGATGCTCTGCGCCATGGGCGCCTTCGCCACCGGCAACAACCTCTTCGCCATCCTGCTGGTCGGCTTCTTCGGCGTGCTGGGCTACATCATGGAGCGCAACGGCTACCCGGTGGCGGCGCTGGTCCTCGGCATCGTCATGGGCTCCATGGTGGAGCAGAGCTTCGTCACCTCGCTGATCAAGTCGGACAACAGCCTGCTGCCCTTCTTCGAGCGGCCGATCTCGGCCGTGCTGGCCACCATCACCCTCGCCGCCCTGCTCTGGCCGGTGGCCGCCTGGCTGATCCGCCGCCGGCGCCGCGCCCCGCGGCGCCCCGCTCCGCAGGGCGGCTGAACCGGCCGATCCACCACCGCGCGGGCCGGGCTTCATCCTGGCTGGCGCGGCGTTTCCCGCCTATGATCGCCATGAACCGGCAGTCATGCCGGAGCAAGCCTGACGACAGGAAAGACACGTCCATGACACCGATCTCCCGCCGCGGCGTGCTGCTGGGCGCCGCCGCCCTTCCCCTCGCCGGCACGGCTTTGGCGCGCCCGGCCCTGGCGCAAACGCGCTATCCGGTGCGGCCCCTGCAGCTGATCTGCCCCTGGGGCGCCGGCGGCGGCACCGACGCCACGGCGCGCATCGTCGCCTCGCTGCTGGAGAGGGAGCTGGGGCAGCCGGTGAATGTCGTGAACCGCACGGGCGGCTCCGGCGTGGTCGGCCATGCCGCGATCAACGCCAGCAATCCCGATGGCTACACCATCGGCATCATCACCGTGGAGATCACGATGATGCACTGGCAGGGGCTGACGCCGCTGACCTATGCGGACTACACGCCACTCGGCCTGGTGAACCGCGACGCGCCCGGCGTGCAGGTCAGCGCCAGCGCGCCCTACAAGGACATCAAGGCGCTCGCCGAAGCGATCAGGGCGGCGCCCCCCGGCAAGCTCAAGGCCTCCGGCACCGGACAGGGCGGCATCTGGCACCTCGCCCTGGTCGGCTGGCTGCAGGCCATGGGGCTGAAGCCCGACCATGTCCGCTGGGTGCCCTCGAACGGCGCGGCGCCGGGCATGCAGGACCTGGTGGCGGGCGGCATCGACATCGTGCCCTGCTCGATTCCCGAAGCGCGGGCCATGCTCGATGCCGGCCGCGCCCGCAGCCTCGCCATCATGGCGCCGCAGCGCGACCCGCTCTTCCCCGACATCCCGACCCTCAAGGAGAGCCTCGGCGTCGAGTACCAGACCGCCGTCTGGCGCGGCATCGGCGGCCCACCCAAGCTGCCGGCCGAGATCGCCGCGAAGCTGACCGCCGCGCTGGAGAAGGTGGCGAAGTCGGAGCAGTACGCCGAGTTCATGAAGTCGCGCGGCTTCGGCATGGACTGGGCCGATGGCGCCGGCTTCGGCAAGGTCATGGCCGAGACGGACAAGGCCATGGGCGAGGCGATGCGCGCGGCGGGGCTGGCCAAGAGCTGAGCCCGGGGATGACGGAGCGGGCGCCGGGCTTGGCGCCCCGCTCCGCCTCTGCGACCCTGGCGCCCCGGCCGCCACGGAGTCCCGCTTGCTGATCGCCTATACCCAGCTCGCCACCGCCATGGCGCTGGTCGGCGCCAATGTGGCGGTGGCGAAGCTGCTGGCGGCGGCCCTGCCCATCGCCATGATCGCCGGGCTGCGCTGTCTGCTGGCCTGCCTCCTGCTCTGGCCGCTGGCCCGGCTCCGGGAAGGCGGCGCGCGGCCCTCCGGCCCGGTGCTGCGCAACCTGGCGGCGCAGGCCCTGCTGGGCACCCTGCTCTACAACGCCGCGCTGCTCTCCGGCCTGCGCCATACCTCGGCACTGGAGGCCGGGCTGGTGCTGGCCACCCTGCCGGCGGTGATCGCGCTGGGCTCCGCCCTCTGGCTGCGCGAGCGGCTCGCGCCCCGGCAATGGGCGGCCGCGCTCCTGGCCGCCTCCGGCATGGCGGCGATCACCCTGACGCGGATGGCGGAGGGGGACGGCGGAGACGGCAGCCTGCTCGGCAATGCCCTGGTCTTTCTCGCCGTCTGCGGTGAGGCCGCCTATGTGCTGCTGGCCAAGCGCATCGCCGGGCGGGTGCCGGTCCTGACCGCCAGTTTCTGGATGCAGGCCTTCAGCGCGCTGATGCTGCTGCCCTTCTGCCTGCCGGTGCTGGGCAGCGTGGCGGCGCTGGCGGTGCCGGAGACGGCGGGTCTGCTGGTCTTCCACAGCCTGACCGCCTCGGTGCTCTGCCTGCTGCTCTGGTATGCCGGGCTGCGCCGGGCGCCGGCCGGCGTCGCGGGCATCTTCACGGTCTTCCTGCCGGCGACGGCCGCGGTGGTGGCCGTCGCCCTGCTGGGCGAGGCCTTCCAGCCGCTGCACGCGCTGGGCTTCCTGCTGATGCTGGCCAGCATCGGCCTCGCCACCTGGCCGAGAAGGGTGACGCCATGAGGGGCTGGGTCACCACCACGGTCGCCGCCCTGCGTCGGGAACCGGCGACGGACTGGGCCGCACGCCTCGCCGCCGCCCAGGCGCGGCAGTTGAGGGAGGTGCAGCCGGCGCAGCTGGAATCCTGGCGCGCGCTCATCCATGTGCTGCAAAGCGCTTTTCCTGATCCGCGCAGCGATGACTGGGTCATCCTGCTGGAATGCGACCTGCTGCGGCTGGAGAAGCGTATCGACGCGGTGGTGCTGACGAATCGCGCCATTCTCGTCATCGAGTTCAAGAACAACGCCGCCGGATTCTCGCCGCAGGATGCCGCGCAGGCCGAGGATTATGCCCTCGACCTGCGGGACTTCCACGCCGCCTGCCGTCAGCATCCGGTTGTTCCCATTCTGTTGGCCAGCGCGGCACCCTCACCGCGCAATGACTGGCCGCTGCTCTGGCATGGCGTGACCTCCGTGCTGCGCGCCTCCGCCGAGAGCCTCCCCGCGCTGCTGGCAGGGATCCAGTCCAGCATCCCCGCACCGGACCGGCCGCTTGATGCTCTGGCCTGGATGGCGGCGCCCTATCATCCTGTCCCCACCATCGTGGAGGCGGCGCAGCGCCTTTTCGCCCGTCACGGCGTCGAGGAGATCGCCGCCTCCAGGACGGATGCCATCAACCTTGGTCTCACCACCGCCGCGATCCGTCGGGCGATTGACCAGGCCCGCGCCGACGGTGCCCGCTGCGTCATCTTCGTCACCGGCATCCCCGGGGCCGGCAAGACACTCTGCGGCCTCAACCTCGTCTTCGGCACCCATGCGACGGAGGGAGCCGCTTTCCTGACCGGCAACGCGCCTCTGGTGGCGGTGCTGCGTGGCGCCCTGCTTCTGGACGCAACGAAACAGGGCCGATCCCGCCGCCAGCCAGGGCGCGAGACACGCACGCTGCTGCAGAATGTCCATCGCTTTCTGGAGCATTACGTACGCGAGGCGGAAACCGCGCCGTCCGAACACGTCGTGGTCTTCGACGAGGCGCAGCGCGCCTGGGATGCGGATCAGGCCGGCCGCGACACGCAGCGGCGGCGCTCCATCCTGACCACGTCCGAACCAGCGCATATGCTGGAGATCATGCATCGGGTACCAGGGTGGTCCGTCATTGTCGCCCTGATCGGCAATGGCCAGGAGATCAACACCGGCGAGGCCGGCCTGGCGGAATGGGGCCGGGTGGTAGCTCGGAGCGGCGGCAGTTGGCGCGCCGTGGCGGCGCCAGCCACGCTGCAGGCGGCGGAGCCGGCCCAGCGTCTGGCGGAGGAACAGCCAGGCTGGCTCACGCTTGATCCGGACCTGAACCTCGCCATCCCCATACGATCGGTCCTGCACGATCGCGCCACGCTCTGGGTGGATGCGGTGCTGAATGACCGCCCGCAGGACGCCGCCGAGATTGCCGCCGCGGGGAGACTGCCCTTCTTCATGACCCGCGACCTCCATGCGCTGCGTACCGCCCTCCGTTCGCGCGTTCGCGGGCTGCGCCGGGCCGGGCTGGTCTGTTCGTCCAAGGCCCGGCGGCTGCGCGCGGAGGGGCTCGGCGTGCAGTTGCACGGCGCCGACGACGAGGTGGTCAACTGGTTCCTCCGCCGCTGGCCGGATATCCGGGCCTCGGACGCGCTCGAGGTCTGCGCCACCGAGTACTCCTGTCAGGGCCTCGAGCTGGACATGGTGGGGATGGCCTGGGGTGGCGACTTCATCCGCGAGGCCGGCCACTGGCAGGCGCGTCGCTTTTCCGGCACGCGATGGAACCGGGTCAGCCACCCGGAGATGCGGCGCTATATCCGCAATACCTACCGGGTGCTGCTGACGCGGGCGCGGTACGACACGGTGATTCTCATCCCCCCTGGCCATGCCGAGGATGCCACCCGCCCCCCTCAGGAGGCCAACGCCATCGCCGCCTATCTGCAGGCCTGCGGGGTCCGCCCCCTGGAGGGGCTTCCCTCCTGCGGCGACGCCCTGGCGCCCCAGCTGCTCTAGCGCCGCCTCAATGCGCCGGCTGGTCCTCCAGCCGCAGCCGCAACCCCTCGGCATTGAAGAACTCGCCGTCGCGGATCAGCGTGCGGTCCTCGTGCAGCTTGCGGGTCAGCGCGTTCAGCCGGGCGCGGGCCTCGGCGTCCGGCACCAGCCCCTCGCGCCCGGCACGGTAGAAGACGACGGCGGACCACGACACCCCGGCGCCGGCGAAGAGGGCGGTCATCTCCGGCCAGCGGGTCTCGTCCCCCACCACATGCAGCCAGGCGCCGCGCAGCGGCTCCACCGTGGTCTCGGTAATCCGCATCAGCACGAAGAGCATGGTGAAGTCGCCCAGCTCGCCATGCGTGGCGGCCAGCCATTCGTCGAAGTCGGTGTCGATCGGGGCGGTCATTCCCGGCCCTTCCCGGGGAGAGGTGGCGGAAGAGAATGGGAGTCGAACCCACCCGGGACAGTCTCGCTGCCCCACCCGGATTTGAAGTCCGGACGCCCCACCGGGGACGCCTCTCTTCCCTCCGTCCCGGGCGGTCCGAACAGGTCCACCCGATGAGGATTGATGCGCCGCAGATCGCCGCGGCGCAAGGTCACGCCGAGCCGGTCGAGGAAATCCAGGATCTGGATGGCGACCTTGCGGCCATTGTCCATGCGGTCGCGGAAGGCGGCGGCACCGAACCAGCCGCCCTCCGCTTGCGCGGCGACGTCCCGGGCGAGGCCCACCATCTCCGCCGTGGTGGCGCGCAGGAAGAAATGGTCATGCGCCACCTGATCGACCCGGCCGAGCCGGGCACAGGCCTTCAGCACCCGCCGCACCTCGCCTTCCGGTGCCTCCAGGAGACCGGCGATATCGCGCACGCGGGGCGGGCGGAAGCGCGCCTCGGCACCGAGCAGGGGGGCGATGCGGGCATAGAGCGCCTCATCCGCCTCGCCGAGCCGCACCGCGTGCCCCGGCAGGCGCAGGAAGGCGCCCTCCAGCACCAGCGCCGCCTCCTCCGCCAGGCGCTCCAGCGCGGCGCGGAAGGCCGGGGCCGGCAGGCGGGGGCTGAGCATGAGCCGCAGCCGCTCCCGCCCCAGCCCCTGCTGATCCGGGTTCTCCTCGTGGTGGCGGGCGAGCTGCTCCAGCAGCCCGTCCCGGAAATCCCGCCAGCCCTCGGGCGCGAGCGCCAGCCGCTGGCCGCCCGCCTCCAGGATCTCGGCCCCGACATCGGCGGCCAGCGCCTCGACCTCCTGCTGCCGCAGGGCGTTGTCCCGCGCGAAGGCGACCAGCTCGACGTGGCGCGGCGGCGTCTCCAGCAGGCGGCGCAGCCGCGTGGCCGGGTCACGCCCGGCCAGGGCATCGAGCTGCGCCAGGCGCTCGGGCGTGCGGCGCTTGCGGGCGGGCGGCCGCAGGTCGAGAAAGCGGCCGCCGCCGATGGTGCGTTGCGCCGAGACATCGCGCAGCACGAAGCGGTCCCCGGCGGCGGCGGCGATCGGCCGGTCCAGCACCAGCTGCGCGAGGCCGCCGCCGCCCGGCGCCAGAGCATCGCCCAGCGGCACCAGCCGCGCGCCGCCCGCGGCGCTGGCATGGTGCAGCCGGGCCGGGAACCAGGTGCCGAGCGGCTTCGGCTCGCCGGGCAGGATGCGGCATTCGGCATCGATGCGGTCGGTCGGCGCGTGCAGCGCCGGCGCCAGCACCATGTCCCCCCGGACGATGGCCTCCCGGGTGATGCCCTCCCCCGCGAGGTTGAGGGCGCAGCGCTGCCCGGCCACCCCCTCCGGCGCCGGCCGGTTCTGCGCATGGATCGAGCGGATGCGCGCGGCGAGCCCGGCGGGGCTGACGAGCACCGCCTCCCCCTGGGCGACGCGGCCGGAGAGCACCGTGCCGGTGACCACCGTGCCAGCCCCGGTCAGGGTGAAGCTGCGGTCCACCGACAGGCGGAAGGCGCCCGTCCCGCCCGGCGGCGGGGTCTCGGCGGCGGCCTGCTCCAGTGCCGCGCGCAGCGCCGCGATCCCCTCCCCGCTGCGCGCCGAGACCGGCAGCACCGGCGCGCCGGCCAGGCCGGTGCCCGCCAGCAGCGCCGCGATCTCGCCGGCGAGCGCGGCGCGGCGCGGCGCATCGGCGAGATCGGCCTTGCTGAGCGCCACCACGCCGCGCCGCAGGCCGAGCAGGTCGAGGATGGCGAGATGCTCGCGGGTCTGCGGCATGATGCCGTCGTCGGCGGCGACCACCAGCAGGGCGAAGTCGATGCCGGTGGCGCCGGCCAGCATGGTGTGGACGAAGCGCTCATGCCCCGGCACATCGACGAAGCCGAGCGGGGCCGGCCCGCCCTCGGCGCCGAGATAGGCGAAGCCGAGATCGACGGTGATGCCGCGCGCCTTCTCCTCCTTCAGCCGGTCGGTGTCGATGCCGGTCAGCGCCTTCACCAGGGCGGTCTTGCCATGGTCGATATGGCCGGCGGTGCCGACGATCATGGCGGCAGCGCCTCCGCCGCCGGTGGTGCGGGCAGCGGCGTCCCGGCCAGGGCGGCGGCGCGCGCCCGGGCCGCCGCGTCCAGCCCGGCGCGCACCGGCCCGAGG
>NZ_JBSXMU010000042.1:0-29629 GCF_054073225.1 Teichococcus aerofrigidensis | reverse complement strand
CGCCGCGCGTGCCGGGACCGGAGGCGCCGCGCTGCGGGCCACCGGCCATGCGGGGGCCACCCGCCTGCGGGCCCGCGGCCGGCTTGGCGCCAGGGCCCGCCGGGCCACCGGCCCGCTTCTTCACCACCTCGACCTGCACGGTCTTGCCGCGACCGTGGCTGAACGACTGCCGCACCGTACCGGCGGCCTCCGTCTTGCCCAGCTCGAGTCGTCCGCCGGGCCGGAGGCTCAGCCTGCTCTTCGCAGCATCCTGTTCATTCTGGTCGCTCATTCGTTCGCCTGAACCCGATCCGTCTTGTGCCATCAATCCTGTCGCGAGCCGTTGCCGGGCTCACGTCCCCGCTCCGCTCGCGTTTGAGGAGACAGCGGCCAGACGGCCCGCCTCCTGCACCAAAATGTCCGCGATGCGTCCGGGTGCTATCGCCACGTGCACTGCATGATCCCTTCCGAACACCGCGCCCAACTCCTCCGCCGTCAAGGCCAGCACCAACGCGACATCGCGCCGGCCGGCCAGCCTTGCCCGCTCCGAGGGGCTTCCGTCACTCGCCTCGACCAGCACGCCGACCCGTCCGGCCTGAAGCCATTCGCGCACCTGCTGGAAACCGCACACCGCCTGTCCGGCCCTGCGCGCCAGGCCCACCTGATCGCGCAAGCGATCCCTCAGGCCTTTTTCAATCCGCGCGCGAAGATCGGGGGGCACATGCACCTGGCCGCGGGCCGCCCTCGGAAAGGCGCCCCGGCTCACGGCGCGTTCTAGCACATCGGCCCTCGCGCTCAACCACATTCCCCGTCCGGGCAGCTTCCCGCCGAGGTCGGGCACGATCTCCCGCGCATGCGTCCCGCCGGGACCGATGACGAAGCGGATCATCGCTTCCTTCGGCCCGCTCTCCCGCGTGACGATGCAGCGGCGCAGCGGACCCTTCGGCTCCGGCTCCGGGCCTTCCCCCTCGGGGGGCAGGCCCGGCGGGAACTCCGCCTTACCGTTCGTCGCCCGTCTCCCCGGCCTCGGCCCGCGGCGTCTCCGCCGCCGGATCCTCCACGGGGCCCTCATCACCCGTCCCGCCGTCCTGCTGGCCTTCCTGGGCGAACCAGTGCTCGCGGGCGGCCATGATGATGGCGTTCGCGGTTTCCTCGTCCACCGCCTCGGGGCCGAGGATCTCGATCAGCTCGTCGGCGGCGAGATCGGCCAGATCGTCCAGCGTCTTCACGCCCTTCTCGCCGAGCGTCACCAGCATGGCGGGGCTGAAGCCGCCGGCCTCGGCCACCGCGTCCTCGACCCCGAGCGCCTGGCGCTTCTCGTCGAGTTCCTGATCGCGGCGGTCCAGGAAGGCCTGGGCGCGCCGCTTCAGCTCGGCGGCGACATTCTCGTCGAAACCCTCGATCTCGGCGAGATCCTCCTCGGGCACCTCGACCAGCTCCTCGATCGAGGAGAAGTCCTCGCTGACCAGCAGGCCGGCGATGACGTCGTCCACGTCGAGCGCCTCGACGAAGAGGCCGGTCCGCTTGCGGAACTCCTCCTGCCGGCGCTCGCTGGCCTCGGCCTCCGTCAGGATGTCGATGTCCCAGCGCGTCAGCTGCGAGGCGAGCCGCACATTCTGGCCGCGCCGCCCGATTGCCAGCGACAATTGGTCATCCGGAACGACGACTTCAACCCGCTTGCTGTCGTCGTCCATCACCACCTTGGAGACCTCGGCCGGGGCCAGGGCGTTCACGACGAAGGTGGGATTGTCGGCCGACCAGGGGATGATGTCGATCTTCTCGCCCTGCAGCTCGGCCACGACGGCCTGCACGCGGCTGCCGCGCATGCCGACGCAGGCGCCGACCGGGTCGATCGAGCTGTCGCGGCTGATCACCGCCATCTTGGCGCGGCTGCCGGGGTCGCGCGCCACCGCCTTGATTTCGATGATGCCGTCGTAGATCTCCGGCACCTCCTGCGCGAAGAGCTTGGCCAGGAAGCCGGGATGCGTGCGGGAGAGGAAGATCTGCGGCCCGCGCGGCTCCTCGCGCACGTCGTAGATATAGGCGCGCACGCGGTCGCCGTTCCGGAAGGCCTCACGCGGGATGGTCTCGTCGCGGCGCAGCAGCGCCTCGGCGCGGCCGAGATCGACCATCAGGTTGCCGTACTCGGTGCGCTTGACGACGCCGTTGACGACCTCGCCGACGCGGTCCTTGTACTCGTTGAACTGCTTGCCGCGCTCCACCTCGCGCACCCGCTGCACGATCACCTGCTTGGCGGTCTGCGCGGCGATGCGGCCGAAGTCGATCGGCGGCAGCGGATCGACGATGAACTGGCCGACCTCGATGCCCGGCTGGATCTTCTGCGCGATGCGCAGCGGGATCTGCGTCGCCTCGTTCTCCACCGGCTCCTGCTCGACCACCTCGGTCCAGCGCGAGAGCTTCACCTCGCCCGAGCGGCGGTCGATGACGGCGCGGATATCCTTCTCGTGCCCGTACTTGGCGCGGCCGGCCTTCTGGATGGCCTGCTCCATCGCCTCCAGGACCTCGTCGCGCTCGATCATCTTCTCGCGGGCGACGGCCTCGGCGACCTGCAGCAGCTCGGGGCGGGCAATGGCGACATCGGCGGCCATGGTCAGTTCCTCTCGTCGCGGGGCGTCTCGGCCCCGTCTTCGTCCTCGTCCTCACCCGCCGCGGCCCTCAGGCGCGCGGCCTCGGCCGCCGTGGCGGCGATCAGCTCGTCGGTCAGCACCAGCTTGGCGCGGCGCATGTCGGCCCGTGGCAGGGCCACCTCGCCGCCATCCTCCAGCCGCAGCCGCACCATCTCGGCATCGGCGCCGAGAGCGATGCCGCGGAAGCGGCGCCGGCCCTCGAAGGGGATGCTCATCTCCACCGTCGCCAGCTGGCCGGCGAAGCGCTGCCAGTCCTTGGTACGGGTCAACGGACGGTCGATGCCGGCGGAGGAGACCTCGAGGTTCCATTCGCCGGTGAAGGGATCGTCCACGTCCAGCACGGCGCCGACGGCGTGGCTGATCGCCTCGCAATCCTCGACGCCGATCAGCCGGCCATCGGCGCGGTCGGCCATGATCTGGACGGTGGGCGTCTGCTTGCCCTGGATCTGCACGCGCACGATCTCGTAGCCCATCGACGCCAGGGTCGGCGCGATGGCGGCGGTGATGCGGGCCTCGAGGCCCTCGTTGAGAGGCAGATCGTCTTCCAAAAAACAAAAAAGGCGGCCCGCGAAGGCCACCCCCCTGACTGTGCAGCGAAGATGTTCTGCCAGCCATATAGTCCCAGGCCGGAGGCGGCACAAGGAAAACCACGGATTAGGGCGGGGAGGGGACTGCCCGGCGCGCCGGCCTGTCGTGCCCCGGCCTGTCGTGCCCCGGCCTGTCGCGCCCTGGCCTATCGGACCAGGGAGAGCCGCGCCAGATGCGTCACCCGGCAGAGGCCGTGGCTGCGGCGGGACAGCACCTCCCCCGAGAGACGGTTGTCATAGACCTGGGCGAGGCCGAAGCCGTGCAGCCGCAGCAGCAGGAAGTGGCCGGTCACGCGGACCAGATGCAGCCCGGGGGCGAGTCCGCCGCGCCGCGCCAGCCCGAGCAGCGTGGGCCGGCCCGCGACCTCCAGGGACTCGACGGTCACGCCCCCCAGGTCGAGCGCCGCCACCACGTCGCGCCAGTAGGCGATGTCGATCTCGCCATGGGCATAGCGCTCCGGAGCCGCCTGGCGCAGCAGGCCGCAGGCGGCGTGGTAGGAGCAGTCCGCCGCCAGCGCCACCGCCGCCGGCCCGCACCAGGCGGCATAGCCGCCCCGCTCCGCCGCCAGGGCCTCCGCGCCGCGCCGCCCGGCCTCGTCGCGATCCAGAGGATTGAAGAAGCGCCTGTCCATGCGGCGCACGGTGTGGGGCGGGGCGAAGGGGGTCAATGGATTTGCATCGCACCCGATGCAAAGAAACCGCAGTGTTGCCCGCCGGCCACGAATCGGCTCAGCCGCGGCGGCGCCAGATCCAGTACAGCGGCCGGCGCCCCTCGCGCAGCGCCTTGGCCTCGTAACGCGTGCCGGGCCAGCCCTCGGGGCGCGACTCGGCCAGCGAGACCGGCTCGAAGACGTCCTGCGCGCCCATCACCTCGCGCACCCAGTCCTGGTAGGTCGGGTCGTCGGTGGCGATGCGCCATTCGCCGCCGGGCCGGATGGCGCGGCCGAGCACCGGCAGAATGGCCGGATGCACGAAGCGCCGCTTGGCGTGGCGCGCCTTGGGCCAGGGGTCGGGGAACATCAGGAACAGGCGCGAGAGGCTGCCCTCGGGCAGGGCGCGCAGGAGGCGGCGCGCATCCTCGGTCCAGAGGCGCAGGTTGGGCGGCAGCGGGGCCGTCGCCTCGCCACCCTCGGGCACCAGCCGGCCGAGCAGCGAACAGATGCCGTTCTCGAAGACCTCGGCGGCGATCAGCCCGGCGCGCGGATGCGCCGCGATCTGCGCCAGGGCGTGCTCGCCGCCGCCGAAGCCCACCTCCAGCCAGAGCTCCTCCGGCCGCCTGGGAAAGCTGCCCAGCGGGTCCAGCGGGTCGAGGGCGAGGCGCGGCAGGGTCGTCTCCAGCAGGGCCTGCTGCCGGGCGCGCAGCGGATGGCCCCGGCGGCGGCCGTAGAGGCGATCGGGGACGGCGGGGGTCTCGGTCATCGGTCAAACCAAATGAAAAGGAGGGGCAGGGGAGAGGAAACCCCCCCCCCTGGAAATTCCCCCTGGCCCCTCCCGTCGTCGCGGGAAGGCCGGCCCCGGCGGCGCCGAAGCGCGCCGGGGCCGCCGCGTCACCGGCCGAAGGCGCGCTTCAGCTCGGCGGCGAGGTCGGTCTTCTCCCAGGTGAAGGTGCCCTTCTCGGCATCCGGCGCGCGGCCGAAATGGCCGTAGGCGCTGGTCGGCGCGTAGATCGGACGGTTCAGGTGGAGATGCTCGCGGATGCCGCGGGGCGAGAGGTTGACCATCTCGTTCACCACGCGGGCCAGCTTGGTCTCATCCACGTCGCGGCCGGTGCCGTGCAGGTCGAAATAGACCGAGAGCGGCTTCGAGACGCCGATGGCGTAGGAGACCTGGATGGTGCACTTCTCGGCCAGGCCGGCGGCGACCACGTTCTTGGCCAGGTAGCGGCAGGCATAGGCCGCCGAGCGGTCCACCTTGGTCGGGTCCTTGCCCGAGAAGGCGCCGCCGCCATGCGGCGCCGCGCCGCCGTAGGTGTCGACGATGATCTTGCGCCCGGTCAGGCCGCAGTCGCCGTCCGGGCCGCCGATGACGAAGGTGCCGGTCGGGTTCACGTAGAACTCGTCCTCGGGCACGCTCCAGCCGTCGGGCAGGCTGCTGACCACGATCGGGCGCACCAGCTCGCGCACCTGCTCCTGCGTCATCCCCTCCTCGTGCTGGGTGGAGACGACGACGGAGGAGACGCCGACCGGCTTGCCGTCCACGTAGCGCAGCGTCACCTGGGACTTGGCGTCGGGCAGCAGGCCGGCCACCAGCTTGTCCTTGTTGCGGCGCAGCTCGCTGATGCGGCGCAGGACCAGATGGGCGTAGTAGAGCGGCGCCGGCATGAGGTCGGGCGTCTCGGTGCAGGCATAGCCGAACATGATGCCCTGGTCGCCGGCGCCCTCGTCCTTGTTGCCGGCGGCGTCCACGCCCTGGGCGATATGCGCCGACTGGGCATGCAGATGGCAGGCGATCTCGGCGTTCTTCCAGGAGAAGCCTTCCTGGTCGTAGCCGATGTCGTGCACCGCCATGCGCGCCAGATGCATCAGCAGCTCGGGCGTCACGCTCGCCGGGCCGCGGGTCTCGCCGGCCAGGATGATGCGGTTGGTGGTGACCAGCGTCTCGCAGGCGACGCGGGCATAGGGATCGGCCTCCAGGAAGGCGTCCAGCACGGTGTCGCTGATGCGGTCGGCCACCTTGTCGGGATGGCCCTCGGAGACGGATTCCGAGGTGAACAGATATTCGCCCTTGTCGCGCATGGCCTCATTCGTCCTCTTGTCGCGGCGGCGACCGGTTCGCCCCGGCCTGGCAGTCCCCCGGGGGTTCCGGGCGGGGGGCTGTTTCGCAAGCGCGGCACAGGGGGTCAAGCGAAGAGAAGGCGAGGCGAGGGCGCCGGGCGCAGGGCGGCCATGCGGCGCGCATGGCAAGGAAGCCTTCACCGGTCCCGCCCTAGGCTCGCGCCGACCTGTCCCGCCTGGAGCCGACCATGACCGCAGAGGCCCGCCTTCCCGATGCCGGCGCCGGATCCGAAGCCGCGCTCCGCGCCGCCGTTCAGGCCGAGGTGGCCCCCCTGCTGAAGGATCTGCGCGGCTTCGTCGACCGCCGCATCGCCGAGCTCAGCGCCGAGCTCAGCGCCACCTCCGACATGGCGGACATGGCGGAGGAGAAGCTGTCCCGGCAGCTGAGCCAGGTGCATGAGCAGATCGCCCAGCTGGTCGCCATCCCGGTCGCCAGCACGCGCAACAGCGGGCTGGAACTGGAAGCGGTGGTGCAGGCCACCGAGGCGGCCGCCAACACCATCATGGAGGCGACGGAGGCGATCCAGGCCTGGATCGCCGGCGGCCAGAAGGACCAGGCCTCGATCGAGGCGCTCTCGGCCCGGGTGAACTCGATCTTCGAGGCCTGCAGCTTCCAGGACATCACCGGCCAGCGCATCCGCCGCGCCATCCAGCATCTGCAGCAGGTGGAGACCATGCTGGAACAGATCGTCCCCGGCGTGACGCAGGCGGGCGGCGAGGCCCTGCCCCGGCCGATGCGAATCGGCACGCCGTACCGGACGGTCAGCACCGAGGCGGCCCTGACCCCGGATCTGGGCCAGGAGGCCATCGATGCCCTGCTGAACGGCGCCGCGCCCGAGAAGGCGGCCGTGCTCAGCCAGGAGGATATCGACGCCCTGCTGAACGGCTGAGCCGGCTCAGCCCATTCCCAGCACCTGCCGCATGCCGTAGAGGCCGGGCGGCTGCCGCACCACCCAGTGCGCCGCCTGCACCGCGCCGGTGGCATAGACGCGGCGGTCGAAGGAGCGGTGGGTGAGGGCGATGTGCTCGCTGGCCCCGGCGAAAAGCAGGGTGTGCTCGCCCACCACCTGCCCCCCGCGCAGGGCGGAGAAGCCGATCGGGCCGGTGGCGCGCGGCCCGGTGTGGCCATCCCGCCCGCTCTCCATGCCGACCTCCTCCAGCGTCGCGCCGCGGCCGCGGGCCACCGCCCGGCCCATCTCGATGGCGGTGCCCGAGGGGGCGTCCACCTTCTGCCGGTGGTGCATCTCGACGATCTCGGCATCGTACTGCGCCGGCGGCAGGGCGGCGCCCATGCGCTCGGCCAGGGCGAAGAGGACATTGGCGCCCGGGGCGAAGTTCGCCGCATAGACCACCGGCACCCGCTCCGCCGCGGCCGCCACCGCCGCCTCCTGCGCCGCCGAGAGGCCGGAGGAGCCCAGGATCAGCGGCCTGCCCCGCGCGGCCGCCAGGGCGGCATGCCGCTCGGCGGCGGCGGCGGTGGTGAAGTCGATCACCACATCGCTGGCCGCGAAGAGGGCCGCGGCGTCGCCATCGCGGCCGATGCCGCCCGCCAGGGTGGCGCCGGCGGCGGCTACCTCCTCGGAAAGCAGCTTGCCCATGCGGCCGGACAGGCCGGCGATGCCGATGCGGAGGGTCATGTGGCGCGATCCCAGCAGGACGAAGGAAGCCGAAGGACGGAAGGCCCGGGAGAGGATGCCTCTCCCGGGCCTTTCTCTGCCGCGCCGGCGCGCGAAAGGGAAGCCTGGGGCGGCCTAGCGGCCGAGCCCCTCCCAGAACTCCTTCACCTTGGCGAAGAAGCCCTCGCTTTCCGGGCTGCTGTTGCCGTCCTCCCCGGTCTCGCCCTCGAACTGCTCCAGCAGCTCGCGCTGGCGGGGGGTGAGGTTCTGCGGCGTCTCCACAGCCACCTGCACGTACATGTCTCCCCGCGCCGCCGAGCGCAGCACGGAGAAGCCCTTGCCGCGGAGGCGGAACTGGTCGCCCGTCTGGGTGCCGGAGGGAATGGTGACGCGCGTGCGGCCGCCATCGATGGTCGGCACCTCCACGGCCCCGCCCAGCGCCGCCTGCGTCATGCGCAGCGGCACGCGGACGAAGATGCTGGCGCCATCCCGCTGGAACAGCGGGTGCGGCCGCACCGCGACATCGACATAGAGATCGCCCGCCGGCGCGCCCCGGAGTCCGGCCTCTCCCTCGCCGGAGAGGCGGATGCGGGTGCCATCCTCCACGCCGGGCGGGATGGTGACGTTCAGGCTGCGCTCGCGCTGCACGCGGCCCGCGCCCTGGCAGACCTTGCAGGGGTTCTTGATGATGCGTCCGGTGCCGCCGCAGGTCGGGCAGCTCCGCTCGATCAGGAAGAAGCCCTGCTGGGCGCGCACCTTGCCGGCGCCGCCGCAGGTCGGGCAGGTCTGCTGGCCGCCGCCGCCGCCCTTGCCCTCGGCGCCGCTGCCATCGCAGGCCTCGCACTGCACGCTGGTGGTGACGCGGATGGTCTTCTTGGCCCCCGCGAAGGCCTCCTCCAGCGTGATGTCCGCCTGGGTGCGCAGATCGGCGCCACGGCCGGTCGCGCCGGCGCCCCGCCCGGACCGGGCGCCGAACTGGCCGAACATCTCGGCGAAGATGTCCTCGAAGCCGCCGGCGCCGAAAGGTCCGCCGCCGCCGCCGAAGGGCCCGCCGGCCCCGCCGCCCATGCCTCCCTCGAAGGCGGCGTGGCCGTAGCGGTCATAGGCGGCGCGCTTCTCCGGGTCCTTCAGGACCTCATAGGCCTCGTTCACGTCCTTGAACGCGGCCTCGGCCTTCCTGTCGCCCGGATTGCGGTCCGGGTGATACTTCATGGCCAGCTTGCGATAGGCCTTCTTCAGGTCCTCGTCGCTGGCATCCCGGGACGCGCCCAGGGTGTCGTAATAGTCCTTCTTGGCCATCCTTGGCCTGTCCCCCAAGCTCCGGAACGAGGATGCGCCCGGCTGTTGGGCCGGGCGCCTGTCGGGTCAGTGCGGCGGGAGGCCGGTCACTCGGGCTTCTTCTTGCCCGGGTCGACATCCTCGAACTCGGCATCGACCACCTTCTCGCCCGCCTTCGGCTCGCCCTCGGCCGCACCCTGCGCGGCCCCCTGCGCGGCCTGGGCCTCGCCCTCGGCGGGGCCGGACTTGTAGACCGCCTCGCCCACCTTCATCGCGGCGGCGGAGAGGCGCTCGGTGGCGCTGCGGATGGCCTCGGCGTCCTCGCCCTCCTTGGCGCTGCGCGCCGCGGCCAGGGCGGCCTCGGCCTCGGCCTTCTCCGCCTCGGGGACCTTGGCGGCATTGTCCTTCAGCGTCTTCTCGGTGGTGTGGATCAGCGCATCCAGCTGGTTGCGCGCCTCCACCGCCTCGCGGCGCTTCTTGTCGGCCTCGGCATTGGCCTCGGCCTCCTTCACCATCCGCTCGATATCGGCATCCGACAGGCCGGACTTGGCCTGGATCTTGATCTGCTGCTCCTTGCCGGTGGCCTTGTCCTTGGCCGAGACCGAGACGATGCCGTTGGCGTCGATGTCGAAGGTCACCTCGATCTGCGGCACGCCGCGCGGCGCGGGCGGGATGCCCTGCAGGTCGAAGTTGCCCAGCAGCTTGTTGTCCGCCGCCATCTCGCGCTCGCCCTGGAACACCTTGATGGTGACCGCGGTCTGGTTGTCGTCGGCGGTGGAGAAGGTCTGGCTCTTCTTGGTCGGGATCGTCGTGTTGCGGTCGATCAGCCGGGTGAACACGCCGCCCAGCGTCTCGATGCCGAGCGACAGCGGCGTTACGTCGAGCAGCAGGACGTCCTTCACCTCGCCCTTCAGCACGCCGCCCTGGATCGCGGCGCCGATGGCGACGACCTCGTCCGGGTTGACGTTGCGGGCCGGCTCCTTGCCGAAGAAGGTCTTCACCGCCTCGACGACCTTGGGCATGCGGGTCATGCCGCCGACCAGGATCACCTCGTCGATCTCGCCGGCGTTCATGCCGGCATCCTTCAGGGCCTTCTTGCAGGGCTCCAGGGTCCGCTGCACGAGGTCATCGACCAGCGCCTCCAGCTTGGCGCGGGTGAGCTGCAGCACCAGGTGCTTCGGGCCCGAGGCGTCGGCGGTGATGAAGGGCAGGTTGATCTCGGTCTGCTTGGCCGAGGACAGCTCGATCTTCGCCTTCTCGGCGGCCTCCTTGAGGCGCTGCAGGGCGAGCTTGTCGCCGCGCAGATCGATGCCGTTCTCCTTCTTGAACTCGTCGGCCAGGTAGTCGATCACCCGCTGGTCGAAGTCCTCGCCGCCCAGGAAGGTGTCGCCGTTGGTGGACTTCACCTCGAAGACGCCGTCGCCGATCTCGAGCACGGAGACGTCGAAGGTGCCGCCGCCGAGGTCATAGACCGCGATGGTGCCGGTGGTCTTCTTGTCCAGGCCATAGGCCAGGGCGGCCGCCGTCGGCTCGTTGATGATGCGCAGCACCTCGAGCCCGGCGATCTGCCCGGCCTCCTTGGTCGCCTGGCGCTGGCTGTCGTTGAAGTAGGCGGGGACGGTGATGACGGCCTGCGTCACCTTCTCGCCGAGATAGGCCTCGGCGGTGTCCTTCATCTTGCCGAGGACATAGGCGCTGATCTGCTGCGGCGCCATCTTCTGGCCCGCCGCCTCGACCCAGGCGTCGCCATTCTCGGCGCGCACGATCTTGTAGGGGACGAGATCGATGTCCTTCTTGACCGTCGCGTCCTCGAAGCGGCGGCCGATCAGGCGCTTGACGGCGTAGAGGGTGTCGGTCGGGTTGGTCACCGCCTGGCGCTTCGCGGCCTGGCCGACCAGCCGCTCGCCGTTCTTGGCGAAAGCCACCATCGAGGGGGTGGTCCGCGCGCCCTCGGCGTTCTCGAGCACCTTCACATCGCCGCCTTCCATGATGGCGACGCAGGAATTCGTGGTGCCCAGATCGATGCCGATGACTTTGCTCATCCGAGGTCTCCTTTGCGGCGGATGGGGGCGGCCCAGGCTTGGCGCCGCGCCCATCCCCATATGCTCTTCAGGCGAGGAAAAAGGGGTTGCCGCCCGAACCGGGCGGTTGTGAGTGCGATGTATTCAGCCCGGCGCCACCGGACAAGGGGCATTGCCGCAGCGCGCAAGAAATGTGCCGTCCAATGTCCCGTCCGGGGCGGGGTCCGCAGGAGCCAGGAGATAGACCACCCGCTTGCCGTTGCGCGGATCGGTGGCCTCGCCCACGGGGCGGAAGCCGAGGCGGTGGTGGAAGGCGAGGCTCTCCGGATTGGGCGGGTCGAGATTGACCTCGCAGCCCAGCGCCGCGAATCCCGCCTGTGCCGCCGCCCCGGCCGCCGCGGCGTAGAACCGCCGGCCGAGACCCTGGCCCCGGGCGGTGGCGGAGACCATCACGCGGTCGATATAGGCCGCCTCGGGATGGTGCTCGCGGACCCAGGCGTGGTTGGGTCCCTCCGCCGGCCCCGCCGGGCCGAGCAGGATCAGCAGGCCCGTGGGCGCTCCGACCGGCCCCGCCGCCAGCGCCAGCAGCGCGGCCTCCAGCAGACGGGACAGCGCCGCCGGCTCCAGCGCGTTCACCGCCGGCACATGGCGGTTGTTGAGGGCCAGGAGCGCTGCCCGGTCCTGCGGCGCGACGGGGCGAACCCGGGTCATCAGACGGTTGGGGTCATCAGGCGGTTTCGGACACGCCCTCGCCGGCCACCACCACCATGGCGGGCTTGAGCAGGCGCCCGTTCAGCAGCCAGGCCGGCGTCCAGGCCTGCAGCACGGTGCCGGGGGCCACGCCGGGCGGCGGCGGCTGCTGCGCCATCGCCTGGTGCATCTCGGGATCGAAGGGCTTGCCGGCGGCGTCCTGCTTGGTCACCCCGTTGCGCTCGAGGATGCCGATGAAGGCGCGCTCGACCCCCTCGAAGCCGCCGCGCAGCTTGGCCAGCAACTCCGGCTCGCCCTCGGCCGGGGGGGGCAGGGAATCCAGGCCGCGGCGCAGGTTCTCGGCCGCCTCCACCACGTCGCGGGCGAAGCGCTGCACCGCATAGGCGCGGGCATCCTCCACCTCGCGCTTGGTGCGGGCGCGGAGGTTCTGCATCTCCGCCTCGGAGCGCAGCCAGCGGTCCTTGGTCTGCGCCAGCTCGCTCTCCAGCTCGGCGATCCGGGCCATGGCGTCGGCGGGCTGCTCGGGGGTGGGCTGGGTGGCGTCGGGGGGGGGGGGGGGGGGGGGGGCCCCGGGGGGGGGGGGGGGGGGGGGCGGCGGCCGGCGTTTCCGCCGGCGGGGTCTGGTCGTTCATCACGGAATCATTCTTTTCAGTCATGGCGGTGCCCACAAGGGTCGTTCATGCCTTCACCTAAGGAAGCCGGGCCTCCGTCACAAGCCGCGCCGCGCCTCCGGGGGGCGGGAATGCCCGCCACCCCTTGGGCCGCCCCTTGACCCGGGCGGTTTCCGTGGCATCTGCCAAGCATGTCCGCACCCTCCCGCCCGCGCGTCGCCGTCATCCTCTTCAACCTCGGCGGCCCGGACGGCCCGGCGGCGGTTCGGCCCTTCCTGGAGAACCTCTTCACCGATCCCGCCATCCTGCGCGTGCCGGCCTTCATCCGCCCCTGGCTCGGCCGCCTGATCGCCGCGCGGCGCACCCGGGCGGCCAGCGAGAACTACGCCATCCTGGGCGGCCGGTCGCCCTTGCGGGAGCTGACCGAGGCCCAGGGCGAGGCGCTGGCGGCCGCGCTGGCGCCCGAGATCGAGGCGCGCTGCTTCGTCGCCATGCGCTACTGGCACCCCTTCGCCGAGGAGGCGGCGCGGCAGGTGAAGACCTGGGGCGCGGAGGAGGCGGTGCTGCTGCCGCTCTATCCGCAGTATTCCACCACCACCACCGGCTCCTCCCTCGACGACTGGCGGGCGGCCTGCGAGCGGGTCGGGCTGGAGCTGCCCGGCCGGACCCTCTGCTGCTGGCACTCCGACCCGGCCTTCGCCGCCGCCACCGCGGCCCTGATCCGCGAGGCCGAGGCGGCGGCGCGGGCGGCCCTGCCGGCGGGGGCGCGGCTGCGCCTGCTGTTCTCCGCCCATGGCCTGCCGGAGAGCATCGTCCGGCACGGTGACCCCTATCAGTGGCAGGTGGAGCGGACGGTGGCCGCGGTGACGGCGGCGCTGGAGCGGCCCGCGGGGGCGCCCCCCCTGGAGCACGGCATCTGCTACCAGTCCCGGGTCACGCCGCAGAAATGGATCGGCCCCTCGCTGGAGCAGGCGCTGGAGGCGGCGGCGCGGGACGGGGCCGCGGTGCTGGTCAGCCCGATCGCCTTCGTCTCCGAGCATTCCGAGACCCTGGTCGAGCTTGACGTGGAGTACCGGGAACTGGCCCACAAGCTGGGGCTGCCGGGCTATTTCCGCGTCCCGGCGCAGAACAGCGACCCCGGCTTCATCGCCGCCCTGGCCGGGCTGGTGCGGCGGGTGCGCGACGGCCAGCGCGCCCTCTGCTCCTTCGCCGGCGCCCGGCAATGCCCCAAGGTCCATGGCGACTGCCCGCATGCCCGCGCCCGCGCCACCCTGGAGACCGCCTGAATGACCCCTCGTCCCGCCGCCATCCTCTTCGACTGCGACGGTGTCCTGGCCGACAGCGAGGCGCTGGCCGCGCTGGTGGTGGCGGAGGATCTCGCCGGGCGCGGCTGGCAGGTCGATCCGGCGCGGTGCCGGGCGATCTTCCTCGGCCGCGCGGTGCCGGACATGAAGCCGGTCATCGAGGCGGAGTTCGGCCCCCTGCCGGCGGACTGGCCGGCACGGATGTCCCACCTCCTGACGGAGCGCATGGCGCGCGATGTCGTCCCGGTTCCCGGCGCGCTGGAGGCGCTGGCGCGCATCGCCGCCGCCTGGCCGGTGGCCTGCGCCTCGAACTCCTCCCGCGCCGAGCTGGCGGCCAAGCTGGACCGGCTCGGCATCGCCGGCGTCTTCGGCGGCCGGGTCTTCTCCTTCGAGGATGTGGCCCGGCCGAAGCCCCACCCCGACATCTATCAGGCGGCCGCGCGGGCCTGCGGCGCCGATCCGCGCGACTGCGTGGTGGTGGAGGACAGCATCCCGGGCATCCGCGCCGGCCGGGCCGCCGGATGCCGCGTCCTGGCGCATGCCGGCGAGCTGCCGCCGGGGCCGCTGGCGGCCGAGGGGGCGGAGCCCTTCGCCCGGATGGCGGATCTGCCCGGACTGCTGGGCCTCGGCTGAGCGGGGAGGGACGAGCGGATGGATCTCGGCATCCTGGGGGAATGGTATCCCTGGACCAAGGCCCTGCACCTGATCTCGGTCTTCGCCTGGATGGCGGGGCTGTTCTACCTGCCGCGCCTCTATGTCTACCACACCGCCGCGGCGCCGGGCTCGGAGCAGAGCGCGTTGTTCCAGGTGATGGAGCGGCGGCTGCTGCGCGGCATCATGAACCCCGCCATGATCGCCGCCTGGATCTTCGGCCTGACCCTGGTGCTGACGCCGGGCGTGGTGGACTGGGGCGCGGGCTGGTGGCACGGCAAGCTCGCCGGCCTGCTCGGCATGACGCTGTTCCACCACCACCTGGGCTACGCCCGCAAGGACTTCGCCGCCGATCGGCGGCGGCACAGCGAGCGCTACTGGCGGGCGGTGAACGAGGTGCCGACGGTACTGCTGATCCTGATCGTCGTCATGGTCATCGTGAAGCCGTTCTGAAGGCGCAAAAATCCTGCGGAAAACCTTGAAAGCGAGGGGGAAACCGCCATTTCCCCCATTGACGCGAAGCCCCTGGCGCCCTTAGCCTCGCCACGCTTCCCGTCAATGGCGCCATATCAGGCCACCGGCCTGATCTGACGCCGTGACTCCCTCCTCCTTATTCGGGACATGCCGGCCGCGCCACACGCGGCACCGGCTCGCAGGCAGGCCTTGCCGCCGCCCTTCGGAAGTGTCCCGCTGCTCCCGCCGGAACGGAATGCGTCCGACCCATGCATCTTTCTGAACTCAAGGCCAAGAGTCCCTCGGACCTGCTGGCCTTCGCCGAATCCCTGCAGATCGAGAACGCCTCCATCCTGCGCAAGCAGGATATGATGTTCGCGATCCTGAAGCAGCTGGCGGAGAACGACCAGGCGATCCATGGCGACGGGACGCTGGAGATCCTGCCGGATGGCTTCGGCTTCCTGCGCAGCCCGCAGTCGAACTATCTGCCCGGCCCCGACGACATCTACGTCTCCCCCGCCCAGGTGCGCCGCTTCGGCCTGCGCACGGGCGACACGGTGGAGGGGCAGATCCGGGCGCCCAAGGACGGCGAGCGCTACTTCGCGCTGCTCAAGGTCAACACCGTCAATTTCGAGCCGCCCGAGGCGCTGCGGCACCGCATCAACTTCGACAACCTGACGCCGCTCTATCCGACGCGCCAGCTGAAGATGGAGAACCCCAACTTCGAGAGCGTCGCCAAGGGGCAGCAGAAGGACTACACGCCCCGCGTCATCGACCTGGTGGCGCCGATCGGCATGGGGCAGCGCGCCCTGGTGGTGGCGCCGCCGCGCACCGGCAAGACCGTGATGCTGCAGAACATCGCCAAGTCGATCTCGGCCAACCACCCCGAGGTCTTCCTGCTGGTGCTGCTGATCGACGAGCGGCCGGAGGAAGTCACCGACATGGCCCGCACCGTGCGCGGCGAGGTCGTGGCCTCCACCTTCGACGAGCCGGCGACCCGCCACGTCCAGGTCACCGAGATGGTGCTGGAGAAGGCGAAGCGCCTGGTCGAGCACAAGCGGGATGTCGTCATCCTGCTCGACTCCATCACCCGCCTCGGCCGCGCCTACAACTCGGTCGTGCCGTCCTCCGGCAAGGTGCTGACCGGCGGCGTGGACGCCAACGCCCTGCAGCGGCCGAAGCGCTTCTTCGGCGCCGCCCGCAACATCGAGGAAGGCGGCAGCCTCACCATCATCGCGACCGCCCTGATCGACACCGGCAGCCGCATGGACGAGGTGATCTTCGAGGAGTTCAAGGGCACCGGCAACTCCGAGCTGATCCTCGACCGCAAGCTCTCGGACAAGCGCGTCTTCCCGGCGATCGACATCACCAAGTCCGGCACCCGCCGCGAGGAGGTGCTGATCGACCGCGCGACCCTGACCAAGATGTGGGTGCTGCGCCGCATCCTGAACCCGATGGGCACGCAGGACTCGATGGAGTTCCTGTTGGACAAGCTGAAATACAGCAAGACCAACCAGGACTTCTTCGACGCGATGAACACCTGACAGCAACAGGGCGGCCCCCGGAAGGAGGCCGCCCTTTCTGTATGGGCGCGGCCTGCTCACCCTCGCGCGGGGCTTTTCCTCCCTGACCGGCGGCGTAAGCTGGGCCGGCCGCGCGATGGAGAGCTTCCATGGACCTGGAATGGATCGCCACCCTGGAGCGGGCCTCGCACACGGCGGTGCCGGCGGCGCGCACGGCCTTCGACGGGCCCTTCCTGCTGCGTGGCTTCCTGGGCGGCACCGGCCGCGCCAATGCGGTGAGCGCGCTCGACCCCGCGCCCGACCCGGCCCTGGAGACCCGCCTGCCGCGCATCGAGGCGGCCTATGCCCGGCTCGGCCTGCCGGCCCGCTTCCGCTCGACGCCGCTCGATCCGCCCGGCCTGGAAGCGGCGCTGCTGCGGCGGGGCTACCGGCCGGACAGCGAGACGGCGGTCATGGCGGGCCCGCTGGAGGGCTTCGCGGCGCCCGATGCCGCGCTCGAGATCCTGCCCGCGCCGGACCCGGACTGGCTCGCCATCCTCGCCACCGCCGAGTACCAGACGCCGCAGCGCCGCGCGGAGAAGCAGGAGGCCGCCGCGATGATGATGGTGCCGGCGGCCTGGCTGCTGCTCCGCATCGAGGGACGGCCGGCGGCCAGCGGGCAGGTGGCGGCGGATGGTCCGCTGCTGGGCTTCTTCGACATCGCCACGGATCCGGCCTTCCGCCGCCGTGGCCTCGGCCGACGACTCCTGGCCGCCGCCGCCGACTGGGGACAGAGCCAGGGCGCCGCGACCGGCTGGCTCCAGGTCTCCGCCACCAATGCGGCCGCCATGAACCTCTATGAAGCCTTGGGCTTCCGCGAGGTCTATCGCTACCGCTACTTCCTGCGCGCCGGATAGCGGCCGGAGTCGATCGCCCCGGAGGCAGGGAGGCTCAGGGCAGGAAGATGGTGCTGCCGGTGGTCCTGCGGGCCTCCAGCGCCCGGTGGGCCTCGGCGGCATCTTTCAGCGCATAGGTCTGGTTGACCTCGATCTTCACCGCGCCGGACAGCACGACCGAGAACAGGTCGTTGGCGGTCGCCACCAGATCGTCGTGCCGGGCAGTGTAGGTGGCCAGCGTCGGGCGGGTCAGGAAGAGCGACCCCTTCGCGGCCAGGATGCCGATATCGACCGGTGGCACCGCCCCGGAGGCATTGCCGTAGGAGACCATCATGCCGAGCGGCGCCAGGCAGTCGAGCGAGGCGGCGAAGGTGTCCTTGCCGACGCTGTCATAGACCACCGGCAGCATGGCGCCCTGGGTGATCTCCTTGACCCGCGACGGCAGGTCGTCCCGGCCGGAGAGCAGGACATGGTCGGCGCCATGCGCCAGGGCCAGGGCGGCCTTCTCCTCGGTGGAGACGGTGCCGATCACGGTGCAGCCGAGCTGCTTCGCCCACTGGCACATGATCAGCCCCACACCGCCGGCGGCGGCATGCACCAGGATGGTCTGGCCCGCCTTCACCGGGAAGGTCCGGCGCAGCAGGTACTGGGCCGTCATGCCCTGCAGCATCATGCCCGCGGCGGTGCGGTCGTCGATGCCGTCCGGGAGCTTCACCAGCCGGTCGGCCTTCACCGTGCGGGCCTGGGCATAGGCGCCGATCGGGGCCATGGCATAGGCGACGCGGTCGCCCACCGCGACCTCCGTCACCTCGCTGCCCACGGCCTCCACGACGCCGGCGGCCTCCATGCCCAGGGTCGCGGGCAGGGAGGGCAGCTTGTAGAGACCGGTGCGGAAATACACGTCGATATAGTTCAGCCCGATGGCGCTGTGCCGCACCAGCGCCTCATCCGGCTTCGGCGCCGGCAGCGGCACCTCTTCCCAGATCATCTTCTCCGGGCCGCCATGTTCGTGGATGCGGATGGCGTGGATCATAGTAGGGTTCCTTGCTGCCGGAGGCTGCGGCGTTCGAGATCGAGAAGATAGCGCTTCGTGGTGACGCCTTCGCCCCCCGAATAGCCACCGAGGGCGCCGCCGCCACCGACGACGCGGTGACAGGGGATGATGATCGGGATCGGGTTCCGCCCATTGGCCTGGCCCACCGCGCGGGCGACGGAGCCGAGCTCGCGGGCCAGCTCGCCGTAGCTGCGGGTCTCGCCCGGCGGGATCGCCTGCAGGGCGGCCCAGACCCGCTGCTGGAAGGCGGTTCCGAACGGGGCCAGCGGCAGATCGAACCGGTTGCGCTCGCCGTCGAAATAGGCCTGGAGCTGATCGCGCGCGGTCCGCAGCAGATCGGTCTCCTGCTGGTCGCGGCCGCGGCCCCAGTCGAGCGCCACGATCGCCCCCTCCTCCTCGGACAGGGTCAACGGGCCAAGGGGGGTCAGGAAGGAAAGCTGGGGCATCTGCGAGGATTCGACACGCTCCGTCGCCAGCGTCAAGAGCCATGACATTGCGGCGCGGGAAGGGGGGTGCCACATCTGACCCCTCGGCCACGCCCTGCCTGAACGGCGAGGGACGGCCAGCCTTCGCCTCTCGGGATCTGCCCCTTTCCGGAAGAATATCGTGACACAACCCGCCGATCCGCCGCCCTATTTCCAGGCGCATGTCTTCGTCTGCTGCAACCGCCGCCCGGACGGCCACCGGCGCGGCTCCTGCGCCGCCGGCGGCAGCGAGAAGCTGAAGGACTATATGAAGGCCCGCGCCAAGGAGCTTGGCATTCCCGCGATCCGGGTCAATCAGGCCGGCTGCCTGGACCGCTGCGAGTTCGGGCCGGTGATGGTGATCTATCCCGAAGGGATCTGGTATCGCGCGCAGACGCGGGAGGATATCGACGAGATCCTGCAGACGCATCTGCAAGAGGGCGGCCGCGTGCGCCGGTTGATGCTGACCGAGCACGACGTGGTCGCCAAGTCCTAGCGGCGCCTCCTGTTTCACGTGGAACGTCCTTCATGGCCGCCGCACAGGGTGTCGGGATGACAGACACCATCTTCGCTTTGGCCTCCGGCGGCAGCCGCGCCGCCATCTCGGTGCTCCGTCTCTCCGGAGCCGGCAGCGGGCCCGCGCTGCGCCGCCTGGCGGGTGGGCTTCCGGCGCCGAGGCAGGCCAGCCTGCGCCACCTGCGCCATCCGGAGGGTGGGGAGCTGTTGGATCAGGCACTGGTGCTCTGGTTCCCCGGCCCCGCGAGCTATACGGGTGAGGACGCGGCCGAGCTGCATCTGCATGGCGGCCGCGCGGTGCTGGAGGGGGTGAGCGAGGCCCTGCTCGGCCTCGGCCTTCGCCCGGCCGAAGCCGGGGAGTTCACCCGCCGGGCCTTCCTCAGCGGTCGCATGGACCTCACCGCCGCCGAAGGCATCGCCGACCTGATCGCGGCCGAGACGGCGGCTCAGCGGCGGCAGGCCCTGCGCCAGGCCGGCGGTGCCCTGGCCCGGCGCTACGAGGGCTGGAGCGCGCGGCTGACGCGGCTTCTGGCCCATCAGGAGGCCGCGATCGAATTCGCCGAGGATGGCCTGCCGAATGATCTCGAGGCCGAGGTGCGCTCCTCCGCCATGGTCCTGGCCTTGGAGATGCAAGGGCATCTGGCCGAGGGCGGGCGGGGAGAGCGGCTGCGGGAGGGCCTCTGGGCCGTCATCCTGGGGGCCCCGAATGCCGGGAAGTCCTCCCTGCTGAACGCCCTGGCAGGGCGGGAGGCGGCCATCGTCTCCGCCCGCGCCGGCACGACACGCGACATCGTCGAGGTGCGGCTCGAGCTGGGCGGCGTGCCGGTCTGGCTGGCGGATACGGCGGGCCTGCGCGAGACGCCGGACGAGATCGAGGCCGAAGGGGTCCGCCGCGCCCGTCGTCGCGCCGACGAGGCGGATCTCCGCATCGCGCTCTTCGCCGCCGACCAGCCACCCGATGCCGCGACCCTCGCCCTGCTCGATGAGGCGACGCTGGTCGTGGCCAGCAAGGTCGATCTCGCGCCCCCCGCCAGGCTGCCCGGCGGCCGGCAGCCCCTGGCCATCTCGGTGCGGGACGGCACCGGGCTGGAGGAGTTCCGGCGGCGGCTCGACCAGCTGGCCGCCGAGCGGGCCGGCTTGGCCGATGAAGCCAGCCTGACACGGCCGCGCCATCGCGCCGCGCTGGACGAGGCGGTGTCCTGGCTGGACGAAGCGGCCGCCGCGCCCATGCCGGAACTGACCGCCGAGGCCCTGAGGGCGGCGCTGCGGGCTCTTGGCCGGCTGACGGGCCGGGTGGGGGTGGAGGCGGTGCTCGACGTGGTGTTCGGGGATTTCTGCATCGGAAAGTAGGGCAAGCCGGTCTATACCCCGGCCTATGCGCAAGACGGATTTCGACGTGGTGGTGGTGGGCGGCGGTCACGCCGGCACCGAGGCGGCGGCGGCGGCGGCCCGATATGGCGCGCGCACCCTGCTGCTGACCCATCGGCTGGAGACCCTGGGCGAGATGTCCTGCAACCCGGCCGTCGGCGGCGTGGGGAAGGGGCATCTGGTGCGGGAGGTGGATGCTCTGGATGGCCTGATCGGCCGCGCCGCGGATGCCGCCGGCATCCATTTCAAGCTGCTCAACCGCAGCAAGGGCCCAGCCGTGCGAGGGCCGCGGGCCCAGGCGGACCGCCGTCTCTACCGCCAGGCCATCCGCGCGCTGCTTGAGGCGCAAGCGGGCCTGACCATCCGCGCCGGCGCGGCGGAAGGGATCGAGAGGGATGCGTCGGGGCGGATCGCCGCCGTGGTGACGGAGGCCGGCGAGCGCATCGCCTGCGGCGCCCTGGTGATCACCGCCGGCACCTTCCTGCGCGGGGAGATCCATATCGGGACGCGGCGGCAGCCGGCCGGGAGGGTCGGCGACGCGCCCTCCCTTGGCCTGGCCCTGGCCCTGGAGGCCCTGCATCTGCCGATGCGGCGGCTGAAGACCGGAACGCCGCCCCGGCTGGACGGCCGTAGCATCGATTGGTCGGGGTTGGAGAAGCAGCCCGGGGACGCCGTGCCGGAACCCCTGTCCTGGATGACGGGACGGATCGACAATCCGCAGGTCGATTGCGCCGTCACCACGACGACACCCGAGGGCCACGCGCTGATCCGCGCCAACCTGCACCGGGCCCCGGTCCATTCCGGCCAGATCCAGGGCGTGGGCCCCCGCTACTGCCCGTCGATCGAGGACAAGATCGTGCGCTTCGCCGAGCGGGAGCGGCACCAGATCTTCCTCGAACCGGAGGGCCTGGACGACTACACCATCTATCCGAACGGCATTTCCACCAGCCTGCCGGAGGATGTCCAGCGCGCCTTCCTGGCCACCATCCCGGGCCTCGAGCGGGCCGTCATCCTGCGCCCGGGCTATGCCATCGAATATGACCATGTCGATCCGCGGGCCCTGCGCCCCAGCCTCGAGGTCCGGGACGTGCCCGGCCTGTTCCTGGCCGGGCAGATCAATGGCACGACCGGGTACGAGGAGGCGGCCGCCCAGGGGCTCCTGGCCGGTCTCAACGCCGCGCATCAGGCCGGCGGAGGCGCGGAAGAATTGTTGCTTCAGCGTACCGAATCGTATCTCGGCGTCATGGTGGACGATCTGGTGCTGCAGGGCGTCAGCGAGCCCTATCGCATGCTGACGGCCCGTGCGGAGCATCGGCTGACGCTACGAGCCGACAATGCGGGCCTGCGCCTGACGGAGAAGGGGATCGCCTGGGGCGTCGTCGGCCCCGAACGGGCCGGCCGCTTCCGGGCTTTTGCCAAGGCCGTGGCGGAGGCCTTGGAACGGGCCCGCCTGGAAGGGGGTTCTCCGGCCGCCCTGCGGCGCCAGGGCCTCGAGGTGAATCAGGATGGCCGCTGGCGCAGCGTGATGGATCTTCTGGCCCTTCCTGGGATCGAGCCCGCCATGATCCGCCAGGCCTTTCCCTGGCTCATGGAGCTTCCCGAAGGGGTGGGAACCCAGTTGGAGGCGGAGGCGCTCTACGCGCCCTATCTCCAGCGCCAGGAGGCGGAACTGCGGTTGCTGATGCGGGAAGAGGCGGTCGCCATCCCACGCGGCATCGACTTCGGACGCATCCCTGGCCTGTCCAACGAGATGCGGCAACGGCTGGGGGCCGCGCAACCGGCGACTCTGGGGAGCGCGGGCCGGGTTCCGGGTGTTACCCCCGCGGCACTGGCCGCACTGGCGGCACATCTGCGGCGGGAGCGTTCCACGTGAAACGGTCCCCCGCTGACGACCTTGCGAGGCGTCTGCCCGGAGCGGCGCAGGTTTCACGTGAAACGCGAGAGCGCCTGAACGCGCTGCTGGCGCTGCTGCTGCGGTGGAACGCGCGGATCAACCTCGTGGCCCGGCAGGCGCCGGAGGAAATCCGTCAGCGGCATATCGAGGATTCCCTGCAACTCCTGCCGCTCCTGCCGGAAGGCCTGACGCCGCTCGCCGATCTCGGTTCGGGCGGTGGCTTTCCGGGTCTGGTGCTGGCGGCGGCGGTGACGAGGCCCGTGCATCTGGTGGAGTCCGACCGGCGCAAGGCGGCCTTCCTGCAGGCCGCCGTCGCCGAGTTGGGGCTTCCGCATGTCACGGTGCATGCCGTGCGGATCGAAACCCTGGACCTGCCGCCCGTCGGCGTATTGACGGCCCGCGCCCTGGCGCCGCTGGAGCGGCTGCTGCCCTGGGCCGCCGCGCTCCTGGCGCCCGAGGGCGTCGCCCTGTTTCCGAAAGGACGGCAGGTCGATCAGGAGCTGTCGGATGCCGAGGCGGCGGGCTGGACATTCTCCGTCGAGCGGTTCATGAGCAACACCGATCCGAAGGCCACCATTCTCCGCATGTCTGGAATCCATCGTGCCGGCGCCTAAGCCCCCTCTGCGCCGTATCGCGCTCGCCAACCAGAAGGGCGGGGTGGGCAAGACCACCACCGCCATCAATCTGGCCACCGCCCTGGCGACCAAGAAGAAGGTCCTGGTCATCGACCTCGACCCGCAGGGCAATGCCTCGACCGGCCTGGGCCTGCCGCGCGCCGAACGGGGCGCCGGGAGCTATGCCCTGCTGGTGGGCCTCAAGCCCCTGGCCGAGTTGATGCGGCCCACCCGCGTGCCCGATCTCTTCGTGCTCCCTGCCGATACCGATCTGGCCGGGGCGGAGGTCGAGCTGGTCGGCATGGAGCATCGCGAGCACCGGCTGCGGCTGGCGCTGGAGGCGGCGGCGGAGACGCTGAAGGATTTCGACCTCATCCTGATCGACTGCCCGCCTTCCCTGGGCCTGCTGACGGTCAATGCGCTGGTCGCGGTGGATGCGGTGCTGATCCCGCTCCAGGCGGAGTTCTTCGCGCTGGAAGGCGTGTCGCAGATCACCCGCACCATCGAGCTGGTCCGGCGGGGCCTCAACCCAGGCCTTACTCTCGACGGCATCGTGCTGACCATGTTCGACCGTCGGAACAACCTTTCGGAGCTGGTGGCGAGCGATGTCCGCGCCTTCTTCCGCGACAAGGTCTTCGAGACGGTGATCCCCCGCAACATCCGGGTCAGCGAGGCGCCCTCGCACGGCCTGCCGGTCCTGCTCTACGACCCGAAATCCGCCGGCGCCCAGGCCTATATCAAGCTGGCCGCCGAGATGCTGCGCCGTGACCGTTCGCGTGGGGACAAAGCCGCATGACCGCCCGCAAGCCCGCTCGTCTCGGCATGGGCCTCTCCGCCCTTCTCGGAGAGGCCGCTCCCGGTCCGGAGGTTGCGGCACCTTCCCTGCCGCGCACCCTGCCGATCGAGGCCCTGGAGCCCGGCCCCTTCCAGCCGCGTGGCCCGATCGACCAGTCGGGCCTGGCGGAACTGGCCGCCTCCATCCGGGAACATGGGGTGTTGCAGCCCATCCTGGTCCGACCCAAGCCCGGCCAGGCGGGGCGCTACCAGATCATCGGCGGCGAGCGCCGCTGGCGCGCGGCGCAGTTGGCGCAGCGGCACGAGGTTCCGGTCTATGTGCACGAGCTGGACGACCGCGCGGCGCTGGCCGCGGCCCTGGTGGAGAACCTGCAGCGCGAGGACCTGAACGCCCTGGAGGAGGCCCAGGGCTACCGGCGGCTCACGGAGGAATTCGGCCTGACGCAGGATGCGCTGGGCCAGGCGGTCGGCAAGAGCCGCAGCCATGTCGCCAATACCCTGCGCCTGCTGGCCCTGCCGCAGAAGGTCCGCGAGATGCTGGCGCGGGGCAGCCTCTCCGCCGGCCATGCCCGCGCCCTGCTGACGGCGCCCGATCCGGTGAAGCTGGCCGATCTGGTCATCACCCGGGGCCTCAATGTCCGGCAGACCGAGGCGCTGGCGGCGGCTTCCGAGCGGTCGAGGCCCGCTCCGGCCCCCGTCAGCCCCCAGGCCGAGACCCGGGCCCTGGAGCACGACCTGACGGCGCGGCTGGGCCTCAAGGTGGCGATCCAGCATGGCCGCAAGGGCGGGCGGATCACCATCAACTACCGCGACCTCGACCAGCTGGACGGCCTGATCCGCCTGCTCAACCCGGGCTGAGCGGTTCGGGTCTCAGCCGCGCCTTTGCCGGGCCAGCGCCTGCCGGGCCAGGGTCAGCACCGCCGTCTGCGCCACGACACGATCGGGGATGGGGCGGGCGGCGGAGCCGGACTTGCTGAGCTTCTCCGCCTCCCGCAGGGCATCCCCCGCCGCCGCCAGCTGATGCGGCGGCCAGAGCCGCAGCGCCCGCTCGAAACCCGGCTTGAGCCGGAAGAAGACCGGCGGCCGCAGGGCGTCCATGGCCTGCCCGGCGGGCTGTCCGGCAGCCATGGCGAGAGCGGCCAGATGCAGGCGCTGCACATGCCGCAGCGCCGCGCGCAGCACCATGACCGGGCTGGCGCCTTCCGAGAAGGCGGCATCCAGCGCGCGGTCGGCGGCCGGGATGTCGCCCGCGGTGGCGGCGATCAGCGCCTCGTCCAGATCCAGCGTCGATCCCTCGCCGGCGCAGGCCAGCACATCCTCCTCGTTCAGCCGCCCGCCGGGGCCGGCATAGAGCGCCAGCTTCTCGACCTCCCGGCGCAGGAGCATGCGGTCCTCGCCCAGCCGTGCCGCCAGCCAGTCCAGCGCCGCGGGCTCGGCGGTGACGCCGGCCTCCCGCAGCAGCCGGGCGATGCTGCCGGCCAGATCGGCGCCGCGCTCGCGATAGCATGGAATCACCGCCGCCCCCTGCGCGGGCTCCAGCAGGGCACGCAGCTTGGCGCGGGCCGGCAGCTCCCCCGCCTCCAGCACCAGAAGCGCCTCGCCCGGCCCGGCCAGGGCCTCCTTCACCGCGCCCGCCAGGCCATCCACGGCATCCCGCACGCGAACCACCCGGCGCCCGCCGGTCAGGGCCAGGGCGGCCATCTCGCCGGCCAGGACACCCGGCCGCGCGGCCGCCTCGCGCGGCAGCTCGGCGAGCCGGAAGGGATCGTCCCGGCCGATCACCGCCGCGACCAGCGCCTCGGCGCGCTCGCGCACCAGGCCGGCATCCTCGCCATGCAGCAGCACGACGCGGCAGGCCGGGTCCGGCGCCGCCAGGAAGCCCGGCAGGCGGCGCGGGTCGAGCTTCGCCACCCGCCGCCCTCCTCAGGTGCTGCGCCGGTTCCGCAATCCGGCGGCCAGGCGCACCATGATGTCGTCCGCCACCTGCTCGATCAGCCGCTGGAAGGTCGCGTCGCGCGAGAAGTCGCCGGCGAAGAACTGGTTGTCCGGGATGTTGTAGGCGTCGAAGGCGCGCTCGGTCCCCTGCAGCACCGTCGCCGGCGGCGTGCCGGTGGAGACCAGCGCCCAGCTCGCCGTCATGGTGTTGCGTACGCGGGAGGGAGAGCCGTCCCGCCGGAAGCCCTCGAAGTCGATGCCAAGCTGCGGCTGCACCCGCAGCTCATAGGCGCCGTGGCCCGTGCCCGCGCCGCCCAGGCGTTCCAGCAGGGCGCGGCGCAGCAACTGGCCGGTGCGCTCGGGGATCAGCGCGACCTCGGTATTGGCCAGCACCTCGCGCACCTCGGGCTCCGCCACGCCGGCGGCGCTGGTGGCGCCCTGGGGGCCGTAGAGCGGCTGGAAGCCGCAGCCCGCCAGGGTGACCGCCCCACCCGCCGCCAACGCCATCAGGCGCCGCCTGGACGGCCGCGGAGAGGCGGTCAGGCCCATGGCCTCAGACGACGAAGTTGACGATGCGGCCCGGGACATGGATGCGCTTCCTGATGGGGCGCCCGGCAATGGCGCGCTGGACATTCTCGTCCGCCTCCGCGGCGGCGAAGACGCTGGCCTCGTCGGCGCCCACCGGCACGGCGATGGTGGCGCGCAGCTTGCCCAGCACCTGAACGGCGAGGGTCACGCTGTCCGCCCGGGCGAGCTCGGCGTCCGATTCGAGCCAGGGCAGCTCCGCCACCAGGCCGGTGCCGGGGCGCAGCACGGACCACAGCTCCTCCGCCAGATGCGGCATCATCGGGCTGATCAGACGGGCCAGCGCCTCCAGCGCCTCGCGCCGGGCGGCGCCATCCTCCGACGCCGCGGCCTCGATGGCATTGGCGAATTCATGGATGCGGGCGACGGCCACGTTGAAGGAGAAGCTTTCCAGCGCCTCGGTCACGGCGGCGATGGTGCGGTGCGTGGCGCGGCGGAGGTCGCGCGCGGCCCCGGGGCCGGGCTCCTGCCCCGGCGGAGGCAGGCTGGGCGCCGCGCCCTGCACCAGCCGCCACAGGCGCTGGGTGAAGCGCGAGGCGCCGGAGACACCGGCCTCGGTCCATTCCATGTCCCGGTCAGGCGGGTTGTCGGAGAGGATGAACCAGCGCGCCGTGTCGGCGCCGTAATTGTCGATGATGGCGCCGGGGTCGATGGTGTTGCGCTTCGACTTCGACATCTTGTCGTTGCGCGAGACGGTCACGGCGAGGCCGGTGGCCTTGTCCGTGGCGCTGCCATCGGCGGCGACCTCCACCTCGTCCGGCGCCAGCCAGCGGCCGTCCTGCGCCTTGTAGGAGGCGTGCTGGACCATGCCCTGCGTGAAGAGGCCGGCGAAGGGCTCGGAGATGGCGAGGTGCCCGGCCTGGTTCAGGGCGCGGGTGAAGAAGCGGGAATAGAGCAGGTGCAGGATCGCGTGCTCGATGCCGCCGATATACTGGTCCACCGGCAGCCAGCCATTCGCCGCCTCCGGCACCAGCGGCGTCTCCGCCTTCGGCGCGGTGAAGCGGGCGAAGTACCAGGAGCTGTCGACGAAGGTATCGAAGGTGTCGGTCTCGCGCCGGGCCGCGGCGCCGCAGGCGGGGCAGGCGACATGCTTCCAGCGCGGATGGTTGTCGAGCGGATTGCCGGGCAGGGTGAAGTCCACATCCTCCGGCAGGGTCACCGGAAGCTGGTCCTGCGGGACGGGAACGACGCCGCAGGCCTCGCAATGGATCACCGGGATCGGGCAGCCCCAGTAGCGCTGGCGCGAGACGCCCCAATCGCGCAGGCGCCAGTTCACCACGCCCTGGCCGGCGCCCTGCGCCTCCAGCGCGTCGATGGCGGCGCGCCTGCCCTCGGCGGTGGACTTGCCATCCAGGAACCCCGAATTGATCAGCGTCCCGTCCTCGACATAGGCGGTGCCGCCGATGGCGAAGCCGGCGGCGTCCTCGCCGGGCGGCAGCACCACCGGCACCACCGGCAGGTCGTACTTGCGGGCGAAGTCGAGGTCGCGCTGGTCGCCCGAGGGGCAGCCGAAGATGGCGCCCGTGCCGTATTCCATCAGCACGAAATTGGCGATCCAGACCGGGTAGCTCTGGCCGTTGAACGGGTGGCGGACGCGGAAGCCGGTGTCGATGCCGCGCTTCTCGGCCTGCTCGATGGCGGCCTCGGAGGTGCCGAGGGCGCGCACCTCGGCGATGAAGCGGGCGATGGCCGGATCGCGCGCGGCGGCGGCGGCGGCGAGCGGGTGCTCGGCGGCGACGGCCAGGAAGCTCATGCCGAACAGCGTGTCCGGCCGGGTGGTGAAGACCTCGACCTCGTCCAGCCCGCCCACGGGCGACTCCACGGGGGCCTCCACCGGGGCCTCCAGCGCGAAGCGCACCCGCGCGCCCTCGGAGCGGCCGATCCAGTTGGACTGCATCAGCTTCACCCGCTCCGGCCAGCGGTCCAGCCCGTCCAGGCCGGCCAGCAGCTCGGGGGCGAACCTGGTGATGGAGAGGAACCACTGGGAGAGCTTCTTCTTCTCCACCGGGGCGCCCGAGCGCCAGCCGCGCCCGTCGATCACCTGCTCGTTGGCGAGCACGGTGTTGTCCACCGGGTCCCAGTTGACCCAGCTCTCCTTCCGCTCGGCGAGGCCGGCCTTCAGCAGCTCCAGGAAGAGCTTCTGCTGCTGGCCGTAATAGCTCGGGTCGCAGGTGGCGAATTCGCGGTCCCACTCGATGGACAGGCCCATGCGCTTCAGCTCGGCCCGCATGGTGGCGATGTTCTGGTAGGTCCAGGCGGCGGGATGCACGCCGCGCTCGCGCGCCGCGTTCTCCGCCGGCAGCCCGAAGGCGTCCCAGCCCATCGGGTGCAGCACCTGATGGCCGCGCGCCCGCTTGTAGCGCGCCACCACGTCGCCCAGCGTGTAGTTCCGCACATGCCCCATATGGATCTTGCCGGAGGGGTAGGGGAACATCTCCAGCACGTAGTACTTCGCGCGCCCGGCATCGGGCACGTCCGGCACCGCGAAGCAGGCGCGGGCCTCCCATTCTTGCTGCCAGCGCGGCTCGGCGCGGGCGAAGTCGTAGCGGGCAGGCGTGGCGGCGTCGGTCATGGCACCAGGGCGATCGGCGGCGAAGGAAGGAAGCGGGCGGTGGCTGGGGGAGAGGGATACGGCCTCGCCGCCGCCAAGGAAAGGGAAGGGCGGGAAATGATCTCCCGCGTCCTGGCGCCGGGGCCTTTCGCGCCCGGCGCCAGGATGCGGCCAGGCCTCAGCGGGAGGCCGTCTGGCTGCGCAGCTCGCGCGCCCGGGCGAGGATCTGGTTCTCCATGTCCACATTGGTGCTCTGCGCCACCGGCGCGTCCACCCAGGCGCCGTTGCGCTGTTCCTGGCGGAAGATCGAGACGCGGACGCCGTCGGAGCGCAGCTGGCGGCCGAGAACATAGGCGGTGGCGCGGAAGCGCTCGCCCGGCGTCGCGGGGGGCGAGTACCAGTCGGTGATGATGACGCCGCCGAAGGGATCGGCGGAGGACAGCGGCAGGAAGGACAGCGTATCCAGCGAGGCGCGCCAGAGATAGGCGTTCACGCCGAGGGCGCCGCCCTCCTGGCTGCCGCCGGCGGGCTGCGAGCGGTCGGTGCCGAAGACCAGGATGCCGTCCGATCCGCCGAGCCGTCCCTGCACGCGGGACCGCTTGCTGTCGTCGCCGTATTCGTCGTTCTGCACCTGGCGGCCCTGGCTGCAGGCCGCGAGGAGGGGGAGGATCAGCCCTAAGGCGAAAAGCTTGCGCATGGCGGCGGCACGATAGGCGGCCCGGGCGCGCGATCAAGCGCAAAAACAGAAGCGGCGCGATCGGAGGCGAAAACAGGAAAGGGCGGCGGGGTTCCCCCCCCCCCCCCTCGCCCGCTGGATGGAAC
>NZ_JBSXMU010000041.1:0-31457 GCF_054073225.1 Teichococcus aerofrigidensis | reverse complement strand
GCCCAGCTCTGCGGCGGGCTGGCCCTGCTGTCCGTGCTCTGGTTCGGGCTGCGGGCGCTACAGGCCGGCGAGATCGGCGGCCCGCTGCTGGCCGGCCTGCTGCTGGCGACCCTCGGCAGCTTCGAGGCGCATGCCGCCCTGCTGCGCAACGTGGCGCGGCTGGGCTCCGCCACGGCGGCGGCGGGCCGGTTGCGCGCCATCGGCACCGCGCCCCCCGCCGTGGCGGAACCGGCACGCCCCGTCCCGCTTCCCCCCGGCGCGGAGCTGCGGCTGGACGGCGTGACCTATGGCCACGACCCGGCCCGGCCGGTGCTGCGCGGCCTCGACCTCGTGGTGCCCGCCGGCACGCGCATCGCCATCCTGGGACCGAGCGGCAGCGGCAAGTCCACCCTGCTGGCCCTGCTGCTGCGCCTGGCCGACCCCCAGCGCGGCGTGGTCCGGCTGGCGGGGACCGACCTGCGTGCCGTGCCTCTGGCCGAGCTGCACGCCCGCATCGCCCTGCTGTCCCAGGACGCGCCGGTCTTCCTCGACACGCTGCGTCAGAACCTGTTGATCGGCCGTCCCGACGCCACCGACGCCGACCTCTGGCAGGCGCTGGAGGAGGCGCGGCTGGCCGATTTCGCGCGCAGCCTGCCGCAGGGGTTGGAAACCCCGCTGGGCGAAGCGGGCCGCAGCCTCTCGGCCGGACAGGCGCGGCGCCTCTGCCTGGCCCGCGCCCTGCTCAGCCGGGCCGCCATCCTGGTGCTGGATGAGCCCACCAGCGGCCTGGATCCCGAGACCGAGCATGCCTTCCTGGCCGATCTGTCGCGGGCGGCGCGCGGGCGCAGCATCGTCATCGCCACCCATGCCATGCTGCCGCCCGGCGCGGTGGACCGCCGCTACCGCCTGGTGGAAGGCGTGCTGGAGCCGCTGGACTGAGGCTCCATCCCGGCGACGGCGGCCAGCGCGCCGCGATCGACGATCTCGACGCGGTGAGCGTCGGGCAGGCGGATCAGCCCCTGCTGCCGCAGCTTGGTGAAGCTGCGGCTCACGGTCTCCACCGTCAGTCCGAGGTAATCCGCGATGTCGGCGCGCGTCATGGCCAGGGGCACGGTGTCCGAGACCGGCCTGCCGGAGGCCTGCCGGGCCGAGAGCACCAGCAGAAAGCTCGACACCTTCTCGACCGGGGCGAGGCGGCCCAGCACGAGCTGGTTGTCCCAGGCCTGGCGCAGGGCCGCCTTGGTCATCTGGTGCAGACGGTCCCTCAGGCGGGGATAGCGCTCCATCAGGTCCTGCATCTGCGGCACGGGGAAGCCGCAGAGCACGGAGGGCACCACGGCCTCGGCGGTCAGGGTATGCGTCGCCTCGTCCAGCAGCCCGAGATAGTCGCCCGGCAGCAGGAAGCCGGTGATCTGCCGGCGGCCGTCCGGCAGGGCCGTGAGCAGCCGCAACATGCCGGAGGTGAGGCTGAAGACGCGGCGCCGTGGCGCGCCCTCCTCCACCAGCATGGCATTGGCCTCGAGCCGGACGGAGCCCATGATGCGCTCCAGCGCCACGACCTCGTCATCCTCGAGAGCGGCACAGACCGCGGTGCGGCGCACCTCGCAGTCGGCGCAGGCGCCGCAGGCCTTGCGATGCGGACGAATGGCGACCACGGTGGCACTTCTGGACATGATCGGCAGGCCTGCCCTGTTGTGTCACAAGGGATGTCCCACGGATCCTAGCCGAGGGCCATCCGCTTTCCAAACCAACGGCCCGATACCAGGGCCGCAGCCAGCGGGAACCGCCGATGCGTGTCGCCGTCTTCTCGACCAAACCCTATGACCGGCGGTTCCTGGATGCCGCCAATGCGGGGCGACACGAGCTGTTGTTCCTGGAGCCGGGCCTGACGCCCGCCACCGCGCCGCTCGCGGCCGGCGCCGATGCCGTCTGCGCCTTCGTCAACGACGATCTCGGCGCCGGGGTGCTGGAACTGCTGCGGCAGGCCGGCATCCGCCTCGTCGCGCTGCGCTGCGCCGGCTTCAACCGCGTCGACCTGGAGGCGGCGCGGCGCCTCGGCCTCACCGTCAGCCGCGTCCCCGCCTATTCGCCCGAGGCGGTGGCCGAGCACGCCCTGGCGCTGATCCTGACGCTGAACCGCAAGATCCACCGCGCCTACAACCGCGTGCGCGAGGGGAACTTCGCGCTCGACGGCCTGCTCGGCTTCAACCTGCAGGGCCGCACGGCGGGCGTCATCGGCACCGGCCAGATCGGCCGCTGCACGGCGCGCCTGCTGGCCGGCTTCGGCTGCCGCATCCTCGCCCTCGACCCTTATCCGCATGCCGACATCACCGCCCTGGGCGGGCGCTACGTGGACAAGGCGACGCTGCTGGCCGGGTCCGACATCGTCACGCTGCATTGCCCGCTGACGCCGGAGACGCATCATTTCATCGATGCCGGAGCCATCGCCGCCCTGAAGCGGGGCGCGATGCTGGTGAACACCAGCCGCGGCGCGGTGATCGACACGCGCGCCGCCATCGAGGGGCTGAAGTCCGGCGCCATCGGCAGCCTCGCGCTCGATGTCTACGAGGAGGAGGGCGATCTCTTCTTCCGCGACCTCTCCTCCACCGTCATCCGCGACGATGTCTTCGCCCGGCTCCTGACATTTCCGAACGTGCTGGTCACCGGCCACCAGGCCTTCTTCACCGTCGAGGCGATGTCGGCCATCGCGGAGACGACGCTGCGCAACATCACGGAGTTCGCCCGTCATGGCGTGGCACCGGACGCCCTCTCGGTCGAGAAGCTCGCCTGAGCCGGGCGCTGGTCGCGTAGGGCCCCGGGAGGGGGGCCTGGGACGCGGGGGGCTGATCTGCTAAGGCCGGCGGATGGCGGCAACTCCCCTGGACTGCGAGACGCGGATGGCTGAACAGACCGAGATCCCTCACCCCGCCTCCGAGCCCTCCGCGCTGGAGAGCCGGCTGGAGCAGCTCGAGGCCCTGGCGGAGCGGCTCTCCCTCCGGCTCTCCGCCCTGCAGGCCGAGCGCGTGGCGCAGCGCCAGCAGGCCGATGCGCTGCGGCAGGAAATCGCGGAGGCGCAGGGGCGCTGGGCCGTGGAGGCCATGCACGCCGCCGGGTTGGCGGCGCAGGCCACGCATCTCCTGGCGATGGGGCCGGAAGCGGCGGTGGCCGAGAGCGAGGCCGCCTATGCCGATGGCTCGCCGAAGTCGCGGCTGGCGGTGATCTACGAGCAGGCCTTCGATGCCCGGGGCCGCGAGCTCGGCATCGACGATCCGGCCAGCTTCCGCGCCGGCTGAGGGGCAGATGCGGCCTGCCTGCCACCCCTAGAGCCCATCGAAGCCCTTTTTCGCCTCTCGCCAGTCCTCCGCCGGATGGAAGGGGGCGCGCGGGCCAGCCTGGCCCGAAAAGTACAGGCATTCCTGGTGAAAGGCGGCGAGGAGGAGGCCGAAGGTCACCAGCATCAGCAGGATCAGACGGGACGTGCTCAGGTTCGTTCTCCTGGAAGAACGCTCTATGCCCAATGGCGCGGGCCGTCATCCTCCAAACTGAGGATGGCTGCCCTGACGTATCATTGGGGCAACGGAAAGGGGGCCGGGGCCGTTGAGGCACCACGGCAGGTCAGGGTCGTCCCGGCGACCTGACAAGGGGGAGGACGGTGATGCCTGAGGCCATGGTGCGCGTGCCCCGGGGGGACTTCGACGCGGCGATGCTGGAGATGCCGGACGTCGCCCTGCGTTATCTGAGCCTCGATACGCTCAGCGTCCGCGCGGCGGACCCGGCCCGGCTGGCTCAGGGCCTCGCGCTGCTGCGCCTTGCCGGTTGCCGGCCTCTTCCCCTCCGCCAAGCCGGGCGCCTGCCGCCATCCTCTTGAAGAGCTTTTATGTTCTTCTTATGTTCCTGACGCCCGCACCCCCCGCGGGATCCCGCAGGAGTGCGCGCCATGCCCGCCCGTATCCTGAACACCGCCCTGCCGTTCAATGGCCCCACGGCCAACCGGACGCTCGACAGCCCGCTGTCCTTCTGGCGCGAATGGCGGCTGCGCGTGCGGTGCGGCAATCCGGATTGCGCTTCCCACAGCCTGCGCCCCGTGGCGGAGCTGCTGCCCCGGCATGGCGGCCTGACGGTCCGCGAGGTGGCTCGCCGGCTCCGCTGCAGCCACTGCGGTGAGACAGCGGCCCGCCTGGCCTTCGTCGGCCGCACGGAAGGCAGGCGGCGGGTCCATCCGGTGCGCGGCGAAGTCTGGCCGGCGCCGCGGCCCCGCCCGGCCACCGCCAGCCCGGCCGTGCCCCGGACCGTTGGCTGATCAGGCTTGTGTGGGGCGCGCGTCGTCGTGGATTGAACATGGCGGCCATCCAGCCTAGGTTGCAGCGCAGCATATCGTTGACGGACCTGGCTGGAGGGATTGCCCAATGTCATGGACCACCGGCTTTCCGGGTGTTTCGCCCTGGCTTCGGGCCTCTCCCTGGTCGTCTCCGTGGTCATCCCCATGGGCCACGCTCTGCATGGAGGCGGCGGATTACGCGCTCGACAGCTGGCAGCGCGGCATCCTCTTCCTGGACGTGCTGCGGCAGCGCGGCGACCAGTACCACGAGCAGCAGCGGCTGGCGGCGCCCAACGTCCTCAGCTTCGAGGGCGATGTTGTGCTCAGCGGGCGTGACCTGCCGCGACCGGTCAACTACCGGCTGATCCGCATCCGCCCGCCCGAGGGGCTGGAGACCAATCCCCGCAAGCGCCCCTTCGTCATCGTCGATCCGCGGGCGGGGCACGGGCCCGGCATCGCCGGCTTCAAGGCGGACAGCGAGATCGGCGTGGCGCTGCGGGCCGGCCATCCCTGCTACTTCGTGGGCTTCCTGCCCCGACCGGAGCCGGGCCAGACGGTCGAGGACGTGATGCGGGCCGAGCAGGCCTTCGTCGCCCATGCCGCCGCGGCGCATCCGGAGGCGGAAGGCAAGCCGGTGGTGATCGGCAATTGCCAGGCGGGCTGGCAGGTGATGATGGCCGCGGCGACCCGGCCCGAGGTCTTCGGCCCGCTGATCGTCGCCGGCGCGCCGCTCTCCTACTGGGCGGGATGGCGCGGGATGAACCCCATGCGCTACACCGGCGGCCTGCTCGGCGGCACCTGGATGACGGCCCTGGCGGGCGATCTGGGCGACGGGCTCTTCGACGGCGCCTGGCTGGTGCAGAACTTCGAGAACCTGGACCTCGCCAACACCTGGTGGACCAAGCAGTACACCGTCTACGACCGCATCGACACCGAGCCGCCACGCTACCTCGCCTTCGAGAAGTGGTGGAACGGCCATATCCTGACCAATGCCGGCGAGATGCAGTACATCACCGACAATCTCTTCGTTGGCAACAAGCTCTCGACCGCCGAGCTGACCACCTCGGACAAGATCCGCATCGATCTTCGCGAGATCCGGTCCCCGATCGTCGTCTTCTGCTCGCGCGGCGACAACATCACCCCGCCGCCGCAGGCCCTGGGCTGGATCCTCGACCTCTACGACAGCGTCGACGACATCCGCGCGCACGGCCAGACCATCGTCTACACCGTGCACGAGAGCATCGGCCATCTCGGCATCTTCGTCTCCGGCAAGGTGGCGCGGAGGGAGCACGAGGAGTTCGCCTCCAACATCGACTTCATCGACGTGCTGCCTCCGGGCCTCTACGAGGCGGAGATCCTGGACGCGGAGGGCGCCGAGGGCGGCGAGTACGTGCTGCGCTTCGCCGGCCGGTCGCTCGACGATATCCGCGCCATCGTGCAGCCCCGCCCGGAGGACGACCGCCGCTTCGCCACCGTCGCCTGGCTGTCGGAAGCCAATCTCGGCCTCTACCGCCACCTCCTGCAGCCGCTGGTGCGGGCCCTGGTCACGCCGCAGCTGGCCGAGACGATCCGCAGCCTGCAGCCGCTGCGCCTGCAGTACAACAGCTTCTCCAGCCGCAATCCCTGGCTGGCGCCCATCACGGCGCTCGCCGGGCCGGTGCGGCAGGAGCGCCGCCCCGCCGCCGAGAACAATCTCTTCCGTCGCCTGGAACACCTGGCCTCGGCACAGATCGTCGCCGCGCTGGACCGCTACGGCGACTGGCGCGACGCCGGCTACGAAGCCGCCTTCCTGGCGCTCTACAGCCATCCGCTGCTGCAATCCCTGGCCGGGCTGATGGCGCGCGACATGCCGCCGCGCCGCCAGCCGGGCGCCGAGCCGGAGCTGCGCGATTTCCTCGAGCGGCGCATGGCGGAGCTGCGCGCCGGCATCGCCGAGGGGGGCGCCTACGAGGCCTGCCTGAGAGCGCTGATCTATATCGGCCTGGCCGACCGCGTCGCCGATGCGCGCAGCTTCGCCATGCTGCGCAACCTGCGGCGGGAGGAGGGGCAGGAGATGAGCCTCGCCGCGTTCAAGGCGGCGCTGCGCGAGCAGTTCTTCATGCTGCGCCTGGACCAGGCGGCGGCGCTGGCCGCCCTGCCCCGACTGCTGCGGACCTCGACGGCGGCGGAGATCGAGGCGCTCATCGCCGAGATCCATCGTGTCGAGGAGGCGGCGCCGCTGAGCGAGGCCGCTCGGCAGCGCCACGCCGAGATCGAGGCGATACTCCAGCAGGTCCTGGCCGGCGCACCGCGCGCCGGGGAGCCCGAACCCCCCGCGGAGGCGCCGCCGGCGCGCGGCGAGCCGGCAGCGCCACCGCGCCGCCATGCCCGGCTCCGGGCGCGCGACCGCAAGGGATCCGGCCGGTGACGGCCGACAGCCTCGGCGCGCCGCCCGCCGCGCCGCGCCATCCGCACTACGATGCGCTGATCGAGCGCACGGCCGGGATGGCGGCGGTGCCCTGCGCCGTCGCGCATCCCTGCGACGCATCGGCGATGGAGGGCATCGCCGATGCCATGCGCCATGGCATCATCGCGCCCATCCTGGTGGGTCCCGCGCGGAAGATCGCAACCGCCGCCGCGGCGGCGGGGCTCGATCTCGCGGGGATCGAGGTCATCGACGCACCGCACAGCCACGCCGCCGCCAAACGCGCCGTCGCGCTGGTGCACGAGAACCGCGCAGAGCTGCTGATGAAGGGCAGCCTGCACACCGACGAGCTGATGTCGGCCGTGGTGGCGCGCGAGGGCGGGCTGCGCACCGAGCGGCGCATCAGCCACGTCTTCATCATGGACGTGCCCAACTACATCCGCCCGCTTTTCATCACCGACGCCGCCATCAACATCGCGCCCGATCTCGCCGCCAAGGCCGATATCATCAGCAACGCCATCGACCTGCATCACGGCCTCGGCCTGGGCATCCCGCGCGTCGCCATCCTCTCCGCGATGGAGACGGTGAGCCCGAAGCTGCCCGGCACCATCGAGGCGGCGGCGCTGTGCAAGATGGCCGAGCGCGGGCAGATCCAGGGCGGCATCCTCGACGGACCGCTGGCGCTCGACAACGCGGTGAGCCCGGAGGCGGCGCGCATCAAGGGCATCCGCTCCGAGGTGGCGGGCCGCGCGCAGATCCTCGTGGTGCCGGATCTCGAGGCGGGCAACATGCTGGCGAAGAACCTGACCTTCCTGTCGGGCGCCGACGCCGCAGGCATCGTGCTCGGCGCGCGGGTGCCGATCGTGCTGACCAGCCGCGCCGACAGCACCCGTACCCGCCTCGCCTCCTGCGCCGTCGCCGCGCTCTACGCGCGCTACCTGGCCGAGCGGAGGCCGGTGGCCGCATGAGCGAAGGCATCCTGGTCCTCAACGCCGGCAGTTCCAGCATCAAGTTCCAGCTCTATGCCGTGGGCGGGGATGACAGCCTGACCCGGCGCTTCAAGGGCCTGCTGGGCGGCATCGGCACCGCCCACGCCCGGCTGCAGGTCTGGGACGCGGGCGATGCCGTGATCGCCGACGAGCGCCCCGAGCCCGCGCGGATGCAGGATGTCGCCGCCGCGCAGGAGGTGCTGGGTGCCTGGTTCCTCGGGCATATCGGCACGCCGCCGCTGGCGGTCGGCCACCGCGTCGTGCATGGCGGACCGGACTTCGCGGAGCCGGTGCTGATCGATGACGAGGTGCTGGCGCGGCTGGACGCGCTGGTGCCCCTGGCGCCGCTGCACCAGCCCAACAATCTGGCGCCGATCCGCTCGATTCGCGCGCGCCGGCCGGAGCTGCCGCAAGTCGCCTGCTTCGACACCGCCTTCCATCGCGGCCATGGCCCCCTCGCCGAGCGCTTCGCCATACCCGAGGCTCTCTACCGCCAGGGCGTCCGCCGCTACGGCTTCCATGGCCTGTCCTACGAATACATCGCCGGCCACCTGAAGGATCTCGATCCCCTGCTGCCGGAGCGGCGCGTGGTGGCGCTGCACCTGGGCTCCGGCATGTCGGCCTGCGCCCTCCGGGCGGGCCGCAGCATCGACAGCACCATGGGCTTCACCGCGCTGGACGGCCTGCCCATGAGCACGCGGCCGGGCCAGCTCGACCCCGGCGTGGTGCTCTACCTCCAGGAGCAGGGCATGACGCCCGCCGCCATCGAGCATCTGCTCTACCATGAATGCGGGCTGAAGGGCCTGTCCGGCCTCAGCGGCGACGTGCGCGACCTGCTCGCCAGCGACAGCCCCTCGGCGCGGCTGGCGCTGGACCACCTCGCCTATCACGCCGCCGGCGCCATCGCCGCGCTGGCCAGCAAGATGGGCGGGCTCGACGCCATCGTCTTCACCGCCGGCGTCGGCGAGAACGCGGCGCCGGTGCGGGCGGCGATCGGCGCCCGCTGCGCCTGGCTCGGCCTCGTCATGGACGCCGCGCGCAACGCCGCCCATGGCCCGCGCATCTCCGCCGATGGCAGCCGCATCGCCGCCCATGTCCTGCCGACCAATGAGGAACGCATGATCGCGCGCCATACCCTCGACCTGCTGCGCGGCTACAGGACGGTCTGGTGAGCCCCCGTCCCCTCCCCAGCCTGCAGGGCCGCCGCGGCCTGGTGACGGGCATCGCCAACGACCAGTCGATCGCCTGGGGCTGCGCCCGCGCCTTCCGCGACCTCGGCGCCGAGCTGGCCGTGACCTACCTGAACGAGAAGGCCCTGCCGCATGTGCGGCCGCTGGCCGAGGCGGTGCAGGCGCCCATCCTGATGCCGCTCGACCTGCGGAACGAGGGTGAGCTGGAGGCTGTCTTCGAGCGCATCGCCGCGGAATGGGGGCAACTCGACTTCCTGCTGCATTCCATCGCCTTCGCCCCGCGCGAGGATCTCCAGGGCCGCGTCACCGACTGCTCGCGCGAGGGCTTCCTGCAGGCGATGGACATCTCCTGCTGGTCCTTCATCCGCATGGCCAAGCTGGCCGAGCCGCTGCTGGCCAAAGGCGAGCATCCCGGCGGCGCGCTGTTCTGCATGAGCTATTACGGCGCCAGCATGGTGGTCGAGCACTACAACATGATGGGGCCGGTCAAGGCGGCGCTGGAGAGCGCCACGCGCTACCTCGCGACGGAACTCGGGCCGCAGGGCATCCGCGTGCACGCCATCTCGCCCGGGCCGCTGAAGACCCGCGCCGCCTCCGGTCTGCCGGACTTCGACGCCTTGCTGGCCCGCGCCCAGTCCAAGGCCCCGGCCCGCAGCCTGGTGAGCATCGAGGATGTCGGCATGGCCACCGCCTATCTGGCCACGGATGCCGCCCGTTTGATCACCGGCCAGACGCTTTACATCGACGGGGGCTATCATATCGTCGACTGAGGCGCCGCAGCCGGCGGCCGGAAAGAGGAGCGAGATCGCCATGGCGGAGCAGGGATTCCTCAGCCGCTTCAGCGCGCCTGAGATTCGCGCCTGGATGCAGCGCCAACGTGAGGCCAAGCTGGACGAGGAGCGGCGGGAGCGGGAGCGCCAGCGGGACGAGCGCGAGGCGCTGCGCCGCGCCTTCCAGGACCGCGACATCCCGCCCGATGCGCTGGAGCGCCTGATGCTCATGGTGCGCCGCGCCGCCGCCGATGGCGAGAACGAGGTGATGGTGCTGCACTTTCCCTCCGCCTGGATGAAGGACAGTGGCCGCTCCATCACCAGCGGCCAGGATGACTGGGCGCTGTATCTCGATGGCTTCGCCGCCAAGGCCCATGCCTTCTACCGGCGGGAGCTGGAGCCGCGCGGCTTCGACCTGCGCGTGGCGATCCTGGACTACACCGACGGAATGCCGGGAGATGTCGGTATTTTCCTGAGCTGGAAGGAGGCGGGGGCGGGCTGAGGACGCCCCCTTCCCGTCGCCTGTGTGACTTCGGTCACAGAAACCGCCCCGCTTCTGCCGTATCCGGGAAGCGTAACGGAGGTTTCCGCCATGCAGGACTGTGCCATCCGCAGGCTTCCCGAGTTCCTCGCCCTGGCCCATGAGAGGCTGATCGCGCTGATGCGCGAGCATGCGGAGGCGGACGACGACCAGCGTGTGGTCATCCTGGGCCAGATCCGCCAGACCTTCGAGCAGATCGAGGCGGCCATGGCGCTGTCCGAGCTGCTGGGCCTGGAGGGCTGAGCCCGGGCGGCGGCCCGCCTACTCGATCCGCAGCCCCGCCTCGCGCACCACACGGCCCAGTTCCTCGACATCCCGCCGCGCCAGGGCCTCCATCTCCGCCACCGTGAGCGGCTTCAGCACGACCCCCGAGGCGGCGGCGACCTCCCGCAGCCGGGGCATCGCGGCCGCCTCGCGCAGGGCGGCATTGATCCTCTCCCGGATGGCCAGCGGCACGCCCGACGGCGCGAAGACGGCAAACCAAGCATCCACCATGTAGCCCGGCAGGCCGGCCTCGGCCGTGGTCGGCACCTCCGGCAGCGCCGGCAGGCGCGTGTCGCTCGCCACGGCGAGGGCCCTGAGCCCACCGCCCTGCAGGAGCGACAGGGCGGAGGACGGGGTGGTGATGAAGATGTCCACCCGGCCGCCGACCACGTCCTGCAGCGCCGGCGCGGCGCCGCGATAGGGCACGTGCAGCATCGGCGCCCCGACCCGCCGCGCGAGTTGCAGCCCGGCGATGTTCTGGATCGAGCCGGTCCCGGCCGAGGCGTAGGTGACGCGGCCGGGATTCTCCCGGATGTGCGCCACCAGCTCGGCCAGCGTCGCGGCCCTCACGGCGGGACCGCTGAAGATGACATGCGGCGCGATGGTGGCCATGCCCACGGCGGCGAGATCCCGGTTCGGATCCCAGCCGAGATCCGGCGTCAGCGCCGGATTGGCGCCATGATAGCCGGAATACTGCAGCAGCAGCGTATAGCCGTTCGCCTCGGCGCGGGTCACCGCCAGGATGCCGACATTGCCGTTGCCGCCGGAACGGTTCTCGATCACGACCTGCTGCCCCAGCGCCCGGCTCAGCGGGTCCTGGAACAGCCGCGCCGCGAAGTCCGTGCCGCCGCCCGGCGGATTGGGCACGACCAGCGTGATCGGGCGGTTCGGCCAGCCGGTCTCGGCCCGGAGCGGCCGCGCGGCGAGGCCCACCACGGCGGGCGCCGCCAGGCGGCGCGGAATCTTCAGCATCGGACGTTCCCTTCCCTGATGGGTTCTTGGCGCCCCCTGAGGGGCTCAGCCCGCCTCCGGCACCGTGGCGTGCACGGGCAGGACCGCCTGAAGCGAGGTGCGGACCACGGCGACCATGGGCCCGGGGGTGCGCAGCGCCGCCGCCAGGGCGGGCAGATCGGCCTCCTCCCTCACCCGGAGCAGCGGCGCGCCGAAGGAGGCGCACCAGAGGCCGAGATCGGGATTGACGAGATCCGTGCCCGAGACCCGGCCGGGATGCCGCTGCTCCTGATGGATGCGGATGGAGGCGTAGCTGCCATTGTCGGACAGCAGGAGCTTGATGGGCAGGCCGCGCGCCATGCCCACGGCCAGTTCATTGCCGGTCATCAGGGCACCGCCATCCCCCACGGCGCAGATCACGCTTCGCTCCGGGTGCCGCAGGGCGGCGGCGACGGCGGCCGGCACGCCGAAGCCCATGGCGCCCGAGATCGGCGCCAGCAGGCGCTGCGGCGGCGTCCAGGGAAGCTTGCGGTAGAAGGGGGCGGCGAAGGTGCCGGCATCGAGCGTCACGATCGCATCGGCCGGCACGACCTCACCGACCAGCTGCGCCACCCTGGCGAAGGCGAGGCCATCCGCGGCATCGGACGTCACGGGCTGGCTGTCCGCCTCCTGCAGCCGGCGCAGGCGCCGGTTCCACGCCGCCCGTCCCTCCGGCACCGCCCTGCCCTGGCGTGGCATCGCACCCAGCACGGCCAGCGCATCGGCGGCAATGGCCATCCCGGCCGGGAACTGCCAGCCCAGGAAGCGCGGGTCGGCGCAGACATGCACCAGCGTCTGCCGCGGCGCCGGCCAGCTGTAGCCCTGGGTGGTGATGTCGGTGAGCCGCGTCCCCAGGGCGAGGACCAGATCCGCCTCGGCGAAGGCCTGACGCTGCGCGTCCGGATTGCGCAGGCCGAGGTCGCCCGCATAGAGCGGATGCCGGTTCGGGAACAGGTCCTGGCGGCGGAAGGACACCGCGACGGGGAGCCGCCATTCCTCCGCGAAGGCCAGCAGGGCCTCGCGCCCGCCCGGAACGTCCAGCCCGTGCCCGGCCAGCAGGATCGGGCGCTCGGCGCGGCGGAGCATCTCCGCCAGGCGCTCCGCCTCCGGCGCCGCCAGCGCGGCCGGCACCGCGGCCGTGATGGCCGGGGCGGAAGCCGCGCAGGGCGCCGCCAGCACATCCTCCGGCAGGGAGAGCACGACCGGCCCCGGCACCCCCTGCACCGCCATGCTCCAGGCCCGGGCGATCAGCTCGGGCACCTGGTCCGGATGGGTCGCCTCGCCGACCCATTTGGCGATGCCGCCGAACATGGCGGCGTAGTCGATCTCCTGGAAGGCGCGGCGGCGCAGATCCCTCTGCTCGACCTGGCCGATCAGCAGGATCAGCGGCACGGCGTCCTGCTCGGCGGTGTGCAGCGCGATGGCGGCGTTGCAGGCGCCCGGGCCGCGCGAGACCAGGACCACGCCCGGCCGGCCGGTCAGCTTCGCGTCGGCCACCGCCATGAAGCCGGCGCCGCCCTCTTGGCGGCAGGTGACCAGATCGATGGAGGGATGCGCGTGCAGGGCATCGAGCAGGGCGATGTAGGATTCGCCCGGGACGCAGAAGGCCCGGTCGGTGCCGCGCGCGGCCAGGGCGGCGAGGAGGGTCTCGGCGGCGGTCTTGGCGTTTTCCATCTCCGCCCCATAGCCCGCCGGGCATGTCCCGCCTCCCATTAGCAGCTATAGTCGCAGGCTATGGATCCGACGCGGCTGCGCTCCCTCGTGGCGATCGCCGAGCACGGCGCCTTCAGCCGCGCGGCCTCGGTCCTGGGCCTGGCGCAGCCCAGCCTGTCCCGGCAGATCGCGCTGCTGGAGCAGGAGGTCGGGCGCCCCCTCCTCTACCGCCATGGCCGCGGCGCGCGCCTCACCGAGGACGGCCAGCGCCTGGTCGAGGCCGCCCGGCCCCTGCTCGCCGCGCTCGACAACCTCCCGGCCAGCCTGGACGACCCGGTTCCGCGCGGCCAGGTGGTGCTGGGCGTGCCGACCTTCATGTCGGCGCATCTGGCGGCCTCGCTGTTCGGCGAGCTGCGCCAGCGCCACCCCTTCCTGCGGATCCGGCTGGTCGACGGCTTCAGCGGCTTCGTGAACCAGTGGCTGACCGAGGGGCGCCTCGACATCGCCATCCTCTATGACAGCCGGCGCAGCCGGGCCATCGCCGCGGAGCTGCTAGCCCAGGAGGAGCTGCTGCTCTTCGCGCGCCGCCGCCGCGCCCGGGACCTGCCCGGCGAGGGTCCCGTTCCGGTATCATGCCTGTCGCGGCTCGATCTGGTCCTGCCCGATCCGCAGCACGGCTTGCGGCGCGCCCTGCACCGCGCCGGAGCGCATCCCGATCCGGCCCGCCTGCTGGAGGTGGACAGTCTGGCGGCCATCCGCAGGCTGGTCGAACTGGACATCGGCTGGAGCGTGCTGCCCCGCGCGGCTCTGACGCGCGAGGCGCTGGACCGCCGATACATCCTGAGGGGCATCGCCGATCCGCCACTCCGCGCGCGCCTGATGGTGGCGATGAGCCCGACGCGCCCCGCGACCCCGGCCCTGCGGGCGGTGCTGGCTCATCTCCACGCGACGGTCGCCAGGCTTCAGCAGAGCGGGATCATGTCCCCCCTGCCAGCCGACGGCCAAGGTCGGGCCTCATCCGCCCACGGGTCCGCCACGCAGAAGGTACCCTGATCGCCGCCCTGGCCAACCGGCGTCCCACTCTCGGCCAGCAGGCCTGCCCAATGCCGGCGGACATCTCCATTGCCGAGGTGAGCCGGGAGGATGAACGAGGCGGCTGGAAGGATCGCCGCCACTCTGCCGTGACGGTCGTGACCGCCTCGGCGGGATAAAGGCGTGTGACCGGCCTTGCGTGACCGCTCCAGACCCTCCACCGCCGCCCTGTCAGCTCTTCACCAGCGGCGGCGTCTGCTGGTGCTGCACCACGCGCCACTCCTCGTGCGCCAGGCGGCGATAGGTCGAGGTACAGTGCGCCTCGTAGGGCGCCGTGCCATCCCGCTCCGCGCGGGCATGGTAGGCGACCACGATCAGCCCCTCCTGCGGCCGGGCGATCTGCCGCTCGGAGATCTCCACTTTCGTCCAGCGCGGCGTGTCCGCGACGGCGGCAATGGCGTCCTGGCCGCTCATCACGAAGGGCGGCTGCGGCAGCACCATCAGGCACGCATCATCGATCGAGGATCGGTAGTGCTCGGCGTCTCCGGTCCACAGGCTTTCCTCGAACGCCCAGACGCGATCGTCTTCCATCGGTGCCTCCCTGGTTGCCGAGATCAGGTGGTGCGGCCCGGGCGGCTGCCTAGGATGACGTTTTCGGCATTGGCATGCGCAGAAGGCGATGGCTCGGTCTGCTCCGCCGAACCGAAGCGCGCGATCCGGATCCCACCGCCGCGACGCCTCGACCAAGGCCTCCCGCAGCCCCGTGCGCGCCGGTACGCCCCTCCCTGCCCATACCGGCTCCCCACGTCACGCGGCTCGCCACGCGTGGGCGGCGGGGGTCCACATAGGCGGCCTCGGAAGCTTTGGACACTCCCGAAACGCGCAGAACCTCGGTCGCCTGCCCAGTCTCACCCGTTGTGAAGCGGGCTCTCAGAACAGGTTGCTCTCCACCTGCCGGTATTCCGGCCTGGCCAGATCCAGCCCCGTCTCCGCGTCATAGTGCTCGGTATTCTCGAAGGCGAGCAGCGCGTCGCCCAGTGCCCGGCTTACCGGCCGCAGCGCCCCTCGCCCCAGCCAGTCCCGCCGCGCCTGGGCCGGAATGCTGATGGTATAAGGCTGCAATGCCCGCAGCATCCGCCCTGAAGGCTTGTCGACCCGTGCCACGAGTTGCAGCGCCGCCCGCGCCGCGTCGTCCCACGGCACGACCACCGGCTCCATCGTCTCGTCGATCAGGCGGAAGGCGTCGGCCAGGCTGCGGAAGGGAAAGCGGCTGTCATCCTTATGCGTCTCCAGCGCCGGCAGCGCGCCTGGCCTGAAGCCCTCCAGCGCCAGGGCATCCAGCGCGCCCTGCCCTTTCTGCCAGTACAGGGTGCGGAAGTAGTCCCGCACGGCCTCCAGCCCCAGCAGGTCGTCATGCCGCCGCAGCACTTCCCGTGTGGCCTGATGGAACTCCCGCGCGAAGCGCGGCACCGACGCCTCCGCCGGCTCGAACACCACCGTGCGCCCCATGGGCAGGAGACCATTGCGGTTGCAGCGCCCCGCTGCCTGGGCGATGGAATCAACCCCGGACACCGCGCGCCACACTTCCGGCAGATCCAGATCCACACCGGCTTCGATCAGGGACGTGCTGACCACGCGCACCGGCTCCCCGGCCTTCACCCGGCGGCGGACCTCTTCCAACACCCGGCGGCGGTGGCGCGGCACCATCAGCGTGCTGAGATGCACGGCACCTTCCTGCTCCCGGATGGCGCCATGGAGATCCCGTGCATGAGCACGGCTGTTGACGATGCACAACATGCGCGGCACCTCGGCGAAGCGTGCCGCCACCTCGGCATCCGTCACCTTGTCCGGCCTCACCTCCACCCGCACCCGCCGCAGGGCGGCGTAGAGGGCCGGCGGGTCGGGCGCGATCTCGCGTTCCGGCGGAATGTCGAGCCCGCCATCCAGCCCGTCCTGCACACGGATCGCCGGCTGCGTGGCGGTGCAGAGCACCACCGTGGCACCATAGGCCCGCGCCAGCTCGGCCACTGCCGCCAGGCAGGGGCGCAGCAGCCCCACCGGCAGGGCCTGCGCCTCGTCCAGCACGATCACGGAGCGCGCCAGGTTGTGCAGCTTGCGGCAGCGGGGCGGGCGGTTGGCGAAGAGGCTTTCGAAGAACTGCACGGCGGTGGTCACCACCACCGGCACATCCCAGTTCTCCGCGGCCTGCCGCAACTTACGCTCGCCCCCTGGTCCTTCCTCGTCGTCGGTCTCGCGCCAAGCGGCCTGGGCGTGGTGCTCCAGCACATCCTCCTGCGTTGCCAGCGCGGTACGGAACACGGCGGCGGTTTGCTCGATGATGGCGCTGAAGGGTGCGACATGGATCACACGACGCAGGCCGTGCCGCGCCGCATGCTCCAACGCGAAGGACAGGGAGGCCAGGGTCTTGCCGCCGCCCGTCGGCACGGTCAGCGTGAACAGGCCGGGCGGCATCGCCGCCTTATCCCGTGCCGCCGCCAGCACCTGGGAGCGGGCATGGCAGACGGTGCTGTCGCTGCGTCCGTCGATCCCGGCCATATGCACGCGCAGCCGATCGCGCAGGTCCGGGATCGTGCTGTGGCCGCCCCGCGTTTCAAGATGCCCTTCGGCGCGACGATGGAACGCCTCGGTCTCCAGGAAATCCGCGTCGACCAGGCAAGAGAACAGCATGCGGCCGAGAAAGGCCTTGCCGAAGCCGGATGGCGGAGCGCCGCCCGGCCAGGGCGGAGACGGCAGAAGGCTGCGCGTCTGCGGCAAAGGCCCGGCATGGGCTTCCCAACCATCATAGGGGAAGATCGGGTGGTGTTCCGGCGAGAGCCGTCGTTCCAGGTCCTCCGCATCAGACAATCCGCCATGGTGCCCGGCCACGATGTTGGCGAGGAGCAAGCCGAAGGGTCCTGGGGACAGGCGGTAGGCCATGCGGGCCCCGGCGGTGGAATGGTCCGGCCCCTTGGCGGCACCTTCACCGCGCGGCGTGGCGATGTAGGTCTGGAAGGGAACGGACACCTTGCCAATGTCGTGCAGACGGCCCAGAGCACGTGCAGCCTCGGCCCAGCCGAACCATGCGGCAAACTCTGCCGCCCGCTGACCGACAGCCACCAAGTGATCCGTCAAAAGCTCCCAGTTGGTAGGGGGCTTCGCAGGCAGCGAATGCGCGAAGACTGGCATGGTCTGCATTGAATACATTCAGAATGCATTGATCCAGAAGAGAATGGTGGCGACAAGGCGGATGGCAGACATGCCACGCTCCCGCACGGGGAGCGACCTCGGCGCCGGCCAGATAGTCCTCCATCCGCTGGTTTCGACCCACGCTCCCGCACGGGGAGCGACTCGCCTCGTAGATGAGCTGGTGCGCCCGGTGCGCGTTTCGATCCACGCTCCCGCACGGGGAGCGACAAGGCCCATCGTGATCCCATCACGGCGGCTCTTGTTTCGATCCACGCTCCCGCACGGGGAGCGACATCGCGAGGATTGCCCCCTGTTCGGCACCAGCGAAGTTTCGATCCACGCTCCCGCACGGGGAGCGACCGGCCGCCGCGGTCCAGGCCGCGACCTTGTGGGCGTTTCGATCCACGCTCCCGCACGGGGAGCGACCAGCTCCCTCACGCAACGTCTCGAACAGCCGCGCGTTTCGATCCACGCTCCCGCACGGGGAGCGACTGCCGGGGTCGATTTCGACAATTTCCGGCTGCAGTTTCGACCCACGCTCCCGCACGGGGAGCGACATGTCGCGCGCCTCGGCCAAGGCACCGGCGGTCGGTTTCGATCCACGCTCCCGCACGGGGAGCGACAGCCGCCGTGCAGCAGGCCAATGACCGGCGGCTGGTTTCGATCCACGCTCCCGCACGGGGAGCGACGCCGAAACCGCCCCGCCGCGATGCTCTGCGAGATGTTTCGATCCACGCTCCCGCACGGGGAGCGACCAGCCGTGGTCTTGAGGCGGGATTCCAGGCGGGCGTTTCGATCCACGCTCCCGCACGGGGAGCGACCGGCCGATGAGCGGGCTCGTGCGCGGGTGTCGGGGTTTCGATCCACGCTCCCGCACGGGGAGCGACATCGTTGCGGTTTAGGGATGGGTGGAGGCTGAGATGTTTCGATCCACGCTCCCGCACGGGGAGCGACCATCTCGTCCCCCAATGCGTCATCCCCGCCAGCGGTTTCGATCCACGCTCCCGCACGGGGAGCGACAATAACTCCCCAGCAGGCGAAATCATTACTGCCGGTTTCGATCCACGCTCCCGCACGGGGAGCGACTAGGTGCTGGCGCCGGTCAACTCACCCGGGCGGTTTCGATCCACGCTCCCGCACGGGGAGCGACGCCTTCCATCTCTTCTGCGGTGACATCCCCGGCGTTTCGATCCACGCTCCCGCACGGGGAGCGACGACCACAAGCCGCCGCCCCTGCATATTCCAGGCGGTTTCGATCCACGCTCCCGCACGGGGAGCGACGACCAGCGTCGCCGCGCCCCCTGTCGAGACGTCGTTTCGATCCACGCTCCCGCACGGGGAGCGACTGTAGTGGATGTCGCCGGCCTCGGCCGCGCCGCGGTTTCGATCCACGCTCCCGCACGGGGAGCGACCTCCCAGAACCAGGGCAGGTAGAACACCGTGAGGCGTTTCGATCCACGCTCCCGCACGGGGAGCGACGACGGGATCGGCCATCAGTACGCCCCCTTCAAACGGTTTCGATCCACGCTCCCGCACGGGGAGCGACTCGCACGACGATTACGACACGCGCACCTGGCGCTCGTTTCGATCCACGCTCCCGCACGGGGAGCGACTCTCCGTGTAGACCTGGCTCGTCGGGGTGTTCGGGTTTCGATCCACGCTCCCGCACGGGGAGCGACTCGTCCTCCACGGATGGAGCGGCAAAGCCGTTCTGTTTCGATCCACGCTCCCGCACGGGGAGCGACCGCGGCGCGCTTGCGCAGCCCGGCCGAGACGTCGTTTCGATCCACGCTCCCGCACGGGGAGCGACCACCTCCGTCCGGTAGCCGCTGTCGGAGGCCCGGTTTCGATCCACGCTCCCGCACGGGGAGCGACTGCAGGTTCTCGCCCGGCAGGCTGGCGACCGCGCGTTTCGATCCACGCTCCCGCACGGGGAGCGACGAGCACCTTCGACTCCCCCCTGGACAAGGAGGTGTTTCGATCCACGCTCCCGCACGGGGAGCGACAGCCGAGCGCTGCCGCCCGGAGGGCCTTGTCCTCGTTTCGATCCACGCTCCCGCACGGGGAGCGACCAGCGCCACGGTGTGACGGAGCTGGCCGGCCGCGTTTCGATCCACGCTCCCGCACGGGGAGCGACGCCTTATGGTCTAACTCACGAAAGGAGCGCTCTGAAGTAGGCTGTGATCGCGAACATTCTGGAACCAGCCTCCGTATGTGGAGGCCGTGCAGAGGCATAGTCTCCAAGTCCCTGAAATCATAGCCAATTGCTGACGCGCGAACCTTGCCCGGTTGCGATGAGTGCTTCAGGGTCGCGCAGTGCTGACGATAACAGAAAGGACCGGACCTGATGAGGCGGTCGACAGTCGTTAGAACACCAGCGGCTTGTCCAGATCCAATGCAGGCTTGGCACCCACATGTTCGACCTTGCGCCGCCCGTCTGCGCCCAGTCGGTAGAAACGCAAGCTGTCGGTTAGAGGGTCAACTTCCTCAATCAGCCTCGCCCGCAACTGCGTCCACTGCGCCGGGTCCACCTCGCATTCGAAGACTGAGTTCTGGACGCGCTGGCCCCAGTCCAGGCAGGCGCGAGCAACGCGCCGCAGGCGGCGGCGTCCCTCTGCTGTTTCGACATTAACATCATAGGTCACCAGGACCAGCATCGACGTTGCCTTATCGCCATATGAAGGGTGGGTACCCGTCCAGTTCGCCACGCAGGTGCCGGGCCAGCAACTGGGCCTGTATATAGGCCACCAAGCCAAGCGGCATGGCCTCGCCCAGGAAGGGATGGCGCAGTTCGTCCCGCTTGCGTTCCTGCCACGCCACCAGCACGCTGCGGCGGGCCTCGTCGGTCAGTCGCACGCCACCGGCCTCCTCGACGATGAAGTCATCGGCACCGAGCTGTCCGCGGTTGAGCAGGCTCAGGGCGAGACGATCGGCCAGGACGGGACGTAGCTCTTCCATCAGATCGAGTGCGAGACCGGCGCGACCGGGACGGTCGGCGTGGAGGAATCCGACTTGCGGATCGAGCCCGTGGGCCTCCAGCGCCGCGCGGCAGTCATGGCCCAGCATGGCGTAGAGAAAGGACAGCAGCGCGTTCACCCGGTCCAGCGGCGGGCGGCGGGATCGTCCGCCAAAGCGCAATACCGGGTCCGGGCGGCGGATCAGGCTATCAAAGACGCCGAAGTACAGGGCGGCGATCTCCCCTTCTATTCCGCGCAGCCCCGCCACATCCGAGACCGTAAGCGTTCGCCGCGCCGCATGGCCGATCCGCCGTTCCACCTCCTCGAGGGCCAAGCGAGTCGCGGGCTCCATCGCCGCGCCGTGGTCGCGCAGGGCCCGCAGCAGAACCTGGCGCTGGTTCGCCGCCTTGCCGGCCACGACGCCGCGCACGATCGGACCATGCCGCGCCTCGTCATCCGCCACCCGGTGCTGGATACGTCGCAGCAGCACGTTGCCGCTGCGCGCGCCCTCCACCCGCGCCAGGAAGCGGCCGTTCGGCTCCAACAGGGACAGGGCGATTCCCGCCTGGGCACAGGCGGCCATCAGGGCTGGGGAACAGCCGGGGCGGCCAAACCCCACCACTCCTTCCAGCATGTGCAACGGCACGCGGCCGACCTCGGACCCCTCCACCTCCACCACGAGGTTGGCGCCATCCTTGCGGAGCCAGGCACCTTCGCTGGTGACGTAGATGGTGTTGAGCATCCGCCGCATGATCAGCCCCGCAACTGCTCGGCCAGCCAGCCCGTGACCGAAGGTGGCGCCTGCAACCGCTCCGGCTGGCAAAGGTCGTGCAGGGAGCAGGCGCGGCAGCCCGGGAACAGTCTTGGCGGCGGCGTGTGCCGGGCCAGGATGTTGCCCCGCGCCTCCTCCGCGGTTCGCACCGTCAGCGCGCGGAGCGTCTCGTCAAACAGCACGGGCAGGCGGCGGCGCGTGGTGCCGTAGAACAGCGCCCCTTGCGGCACCGGCACACCGGAGGCCTCCTCCAGGCAGATCGCCTGGGCGCAGAGCTGTACCTCGTCGGCCCGGTGCGCCTTGGGCTTGCCGCGCTTGTACTCCACGGGAAAGGGCTGCGGTGGGCGGCCGCGAAACTCCACCGCATCCGCCTTGCCTGCAACGCCGAGCGTGAGGGAACGCAGCGCGATGCCGCGCGCGACCCGCACCCCCGGCCGCGTTTCCGGGCGGCCCGCATCCACCCGCTCATGCAGCAGCCGCCCCTCGGCGGTCGCGCCATCCTCCGCCCAGAGTCCTTCCACATGGATCAGGGCGGACTGGCGCGGGCAGAACAGATGGTGCTGGAGAGCGGAAAGCGGGATCAGCTCGTCCTCGGCCGCCGTGTCCGGGGTCGCCGGCGGCATCGGCTCAGCGCTCGATCACCTCGACACCATCCGGCAATCCGCCCCGATCCACAGCGATGGCGTAGTCCTGGAAGCGACGGGCGGCAGGCCAGTTGTCGGTGCGGGGGTCGCCGATCGGATGCGTCTCTCCCTGGTGGTGCCGGCGCGCCGTCACGCGGTCGAACAGCGTATGAGCCTGAGCATTGCCCAGCGCGCCGGCATGGCGGAACACCACCAGCTTGCGGGTTGCCATCTCGCCACGGGCGGCGGAGCGGTCGTGCTCGAACATGCTGCCCAGCGCCTCGAAGAGCAGTTCCAGATCCGCCTCGGAGAAGCCGGTGCCCTTGGCCGGGTGACTGGCCAGCGGCGCCGAGACGAAGCCATGGGCACGGTACAGACCGTAGGGCACGATATGCTTGCGGCCCATGGTGCGACCGCCCTTCTCCTCCGCGTCCTTTTCCGTGGTCGCGGCGAGGCGGGTGATGGAGACTTCCAGCGGCAGCACCGGCTCAACCGAGGTCGCGAAGGTGATCTGCACCGGCCCGCGCACCTGCCCGGCATTGACGCCCGTGGTCATCACCGCGCCGAAGGCCCGGATGTCCCAGAAATTGGCGCACATCCAGCGCGTCAGCTCACGGGACTTTTCAGCGTCCCTCGGCAGGCGCTTGCGGTCCTCGTCCTTCATCACCTCCGGCAGCACCGCCGTCCAGGCGCGCTTGTGCTCGAGATTCAGCGTGGCGCCATCGCGCATGTAGATCTCGTGCCCCGGTGCCTCCGGGCGCGCCAGCGCGACGTAGTTGCGGATCTTGCGCTTGATGGCGACGTCGGAGACGAGGCCGTGATTGGTCTCCGGGTCCAGCCGCGGCAGGTTGCCGGCATCCGGGTCGCCGTTCGGGTTGCCATTGGTGACGTCGAAGAACAGCACGAAATCGTGGCGGCGCGTCAGCGCGGCGGTCTCACTCACTGGCGTCATCCCCCTCGGGTGCTTCCTCGTCCGCGATCTGCACGATCGCCTTGCCGGCGACCCTTGCCTGCCGCTGGTGGTAGTAGCCGATCACGAAGCGGCCCTGCTCCTCCAGCCGCAGGGCGCGCGGCAGGGCGGGTGGCAGCATGGCCGCGATCTGGTCCATCTCGCGCTCCACGAAGCCGCCCTTGCGGTCCTTGCGCAGCTTGGAGAGATGGTTCTGCATCCCGCGCAGCAGCAGCGGGAAGACACTGGCCGGCGTGGCGGAGGCCGCGCCGAAATAGCGATCGCGGATGGTCGCGTTCACCGTGCCGAGCGCCATGCGCTGGGCGATCTCCGCCATGGCGAACATGCGGCCCAGCTGGTAGGCGGCATTCGGTTCCTCGCGGTCGAGGCTCACGGGCGGGTCCTCCTTTCGATCTTCTTGGCGGCGCCTGAGGCGATGCTCGCGGGCCAGAACGGCGCGGATGGCGGCGGCGTGCCAGCCGGTGGCGGGATCGTCCCCCGCCCGCATCCGCAGGATCGCGGCCGAGAGCAGGGTGCGTGGATAGGGGGCGCCGGAGAGAACAGCGCGCGTCACCTCGCCCGCCAGCAGGGGTGGGATGTTCTCGAACTTGCCCTGCAGCGCGGTGGTGCGCATCAGCAGCCAGTTGACGGAGGGCGGCGCGCGCCAGGGCAGAGGCTCGATCGCGAGGTCCTGGTAGTGCCGCGCCAGGCAGCGCGCGAAGGCCCCGAAGGAATCGCTCAGCCAGAAGCGCACCGACAGCCGCGCGGCATTGGGCGAGAGGCCCAGCACATGGAAGCGCACACCCTCATCCAGCCGCGGGTCCATCTCCCGCAGCGGCCTGCCCTCCGCCAGCGCGGCCAGCACCTCCTGTACGCGGCGGGTGGCGGCGGCATCCTTGTCCAGCCCGGCCTCGGCGCCAGCGGCGGCAGGGGCCGGCGGGTCGCCCAGCAGGGCGAAGATGTCCTCGGCCGCCCGCGCCGCCGCCTCCGCCGCCGGGCTGGCATCACGCGCATCGGCCCAGAACACCACGGTGGCGTCGCCCAGCGGGCGGCGCAGGCGGTTGGCGCTGCCGCGATCCAGCAGCCGGTTCAGCGCGGCGCCGTAGCGGAAGGCGGCGGCCTCCGAGGTCGGCGCGTTGTCGCCCTGCGCCTTGCCATAGGAGGTGAAGGCATCAAGGTTGAAGGACACCAGCGCGGCGCCGGAGGATTGCGCACCCTCCACACCCTTGATGACCGGGTGCAGGCGCCGTGCCGGGCCCGGCTGGCCGGTCACCAGGCAGAGTATCATGGGCGCATCGCCGCCAGCCCGCTGTTCCACCAGAGCCCGCGCCGCCGCGCGCTGATGGATGAAGCCGGCCTCGCCATCCAGGCGGAACACGATATTGGCGTCCAGCATGTCCGGCAGAAAAGGCGGCGCATCGAAGCGCTCCGGCTTCCAGTCCTCCAGGAAGCGCCGAAGCGCCAGGAGGCCCTCGTCATCGGTGCCGGCCAGCAACTGCGTGTGCGAGGCCTGGAAGGCGGCGTGCTCGGCGGCCGTCCGTTTGCCCTCGCCCGCCGTGCGACCGAGCGCATAGGCCGATTTGTCCCATAGCAGGTTGGGTAGGATGCCCACGGTGCGCTTGACCGCCGCCGGCACTTCCTCCAGCCGCGGCACAAGCTTCTTGCCCGATGCCACCCGCAGGTCGAGCACAGCCACCGGCTCCCCGGCTGGGGACAGCACGATGGCGAAGCCGATCTTCTCGCGCGAGAAACCCGGTGCCTCCGCCTCCCCCCGCGCCGCCATCCGCCCGTAATAACGGTCCAGCGACTGCAGGATCGTCATGCCGTGCTGCCCTGCGCCAGACAGGCCCGCACATCCACCACCCCATTCTCCAGCCTGGCCCGGAAGAAGCGGGAGGCGGCGCCGGCATCATGGTCGATGTCGTACAGCATCCAGCCGAGATCCTGGTCGCGCTGGCCGGGCAGCAGTTTGCTTTCCGGCAAGGGCGCGCCCTCCGGGATCAGGGCGAAGTCGGCGGCGAATTCCCGGGTGCCCAGGCAGGGGCGGTGGAAGCACTGCCCGGAGGCCGCACGGCGGTTGAACATGGCGGCGTGCTTGGCGGGCGTGTCTTCCGCCCCCGCGCGCGGCGTCATCTCGAAATGCGCCTCGATCACATAGGCCACGTCCACCAGCAGGGTTGTGGCACGCTGCTGCCGCACCTCCTCCGCCACCAGACCCAGCCCTTGCGTGGTGCCGGCGCGCATGGCCCGCTCGGCCGTCGCGGCGCTGGCCTTGGCGCTGACCTCGTTGCGGCGGAAGGACTGGAAGCGGATGGGCCGCAGCACGTGGATGCGGTCCACCACCCAGCGCAATGCAGGCTTCCAGTGAATGGCTTCCAGGATGCCGCGCGCGGCGGAGGGTGTCATCACGTCGTAGGAGACGCGCTCGACCTTCATCTCAGGTCTGGTAAAGCAGGCGCGGGGACCCCAGACGTGCAAGCGAATGCCGTAGGACATTGTCCTCCTACCGCGGCGCCATAGCACCACCGGTTGCTTTATATAAATGGTAATATCATGGAATCGATATAAGCTGAAGCCGGAAATGCTCAGGGCCCGCTTCATAATGGTCGTGGCATTCGCCGGACGAGCATGAGGGTGGCTGCCAGGTTAAAGAATGCCGAGGAAAGGTGGACATCCTTCTCGTGGCGAGTGGCAACGGCGCGCCATTCCTTCAGGCGCGCCCAGAGGTTGGGGTGTCTGCCGCCGCGGCCAGACGCTTCGGACAGGGTGGTCAGAGGCGCCTGTCTACCTCCGTCGACTCCCAGTTCCTTCTGTTCGCGTCGACAAGTGCGATGAGGGCGGACCGATCCTGGCGCAAAGCGACATGGTCACGGGCTGGAAGGATCGGACCAACTGGGAAAGGCTGTTTTCGTCGGAGTCGAAACCCAGCGAGCAGACCTGAGGACCAGGAACACCTCTCGGGGCTAGGCGGTAGCAAGCTGCCTGGAGTCAAACCCCTGCGCCCGGATGCCTCGGACAGGTATCCGCCAGCCACTCGTGAACGATTGTGGGGGTAACTGCGGGGTCTAGGGGCTGAACATCCCCTAAACTCTTGTATTTAAACGCGCTCTGGCGTCCCCAACGGGATTCGAACCCGTGTTACCAACGTGAAAGGCTGGTGTCCTAGGCCTCTAGACGATGGGGACCCGAACAACGCGCGGCCATGGCAGCGCGGGCGGGCGGTTACTAGCCCAGGCCCGGCAGGGCGTCCAGACTATCGGTACTGTTTTCTTTCATGAGAACAACGGCCTCACGCCGCCGGAGCGCCATCCTGCACATGCAGGCTGGCCGTCACCGCGCCATTCCAGGCCTCGGCGCGCAAAGCACCGCACAGATGCAGCGGCGCGCCCCGGCTGTTCAGCAGAAGTTCCGCCAGTGGCCCCTCCTTGGCGCGGAAGCACACCGCCTTCAGGCGGCCACCCCCCTCGCCCTCGAGGAAGGCCCGCACGGTGTTGCCCTCCTTCCCCACCCGGTCGGCCCGCGCCACGCGCACGCGCGGCAGCACGAAGAGCGGCTCCTCATGGCCGGCGCCGAACGGTCCGAGGCGCGCGATCTGCTCGGCCAGGGCCGCCGTCGCAGCCGGTACCAGCAGGGTACCGTCCAGCAGGAGGTCGGCGCTAGCCGGCAGATCGGCGGCATGCGCGAGGCGCTCGTTGAGGAAGGCGTGCACCCTCTCCCACTGCCCGGGGCGGAAGGAGAAGCCGGCGGCCATGGCATGCCCGCCGCCGGTCTCGAACAGGCCGGATTGCCGCCCGGCGATCACCGCCGCGCCCAGATCGACCCCGGGCACGGAGCGCCCGGAGCCCTTGGCCAGGCCATCGGCCAGGCCGGCGACGCAGGTCGGGCGGTTGAAGCGCTCCTTCACCCGGCCTGCGACGATGCCGACGACGCCCGGATGCCACCCCTCCCCCACCAGCAGCAGCACCGGATGCCCGGCCTCGACCTGGGCCTCGGCCTCGGCGAAGGCGGCGGCGAGCACCTCGCCCTCCACCTCCTGGCGGCGGCGATTCACGGCATCGAGGCGCTCGGCCATGGCACGGGCCTCCACCGGGTCGTCGCAGGCCAGCAGCCGCAGGCCGAGATCCGGCTCGCCGATCCGCCCGGAGGCGTTGATGCGCGGCCCGAGCAGGAAGCCGAGCGTATAGGCCGAAGGGGCGTCCCGTGCCTGCGCCACCTCGAGCAGCGCGGCGATGCCGGGCCTGGCGCCGCGGGCCATCACCTTCAGCCCCTGGGTGACGAAGGCGCGGTTCAGGCCGGTCAGCGGCATCACGTCGCACACGGTGGCGAGCGCCACGAGATCCAGCAGGTCGAGCAGCCGGGGCTCCGGCCGGCCGGAGAAGAAGCCGGAGCGCCGCAGTTCGCGCAGCGTCGCCACCGCTGCCATGAAACCGACCGCCGCGGCACAGAGGTGCCGCAGACCCGAGCCGCAGTCGAGGCGGTTCGGATTGACCGCCGCCACCACCGCCGGCACCGGCCCTTCGGCCTTGTGATGGTCGAGCACCACGACATCCGCCCGGCCCTCGGCCGCGCGCAGCGCCTCATGGGCGGCGATGCCGCAATCGACGCAGACGACGAGCGTGGCGCCCTCGGCGCAGAGGGCGGCGATGGCGGCGGGATTGGGGCCGTAGCCCTCCTTCAGCCGGTCCGGCACGTAATGCCGCACCGGGCAGCCCAGCTCGCGCAGGAAGCGCAGCATCAGCGCGCCGGCGCAGGCGCCGTCCACGTCGTAATCGCCGAAGACCGCGACCGGTTCGCCGCGCCGCACCGCCGCCGCCAGGCGTTCGGCGGCGCGGTCCATGTCGAGCAGCACGGAAGGATCGGGCAGCAGGGCCCGCAGCGTCGGCTCGAGGAACAGCGGCGCCGCCTCGAGATCGATGCCGCGCGCCGCCATGAGCTGCCCGACAAGCTCGGGCAGGTCGAGGCGCTGGGCGATGGCCAGGCCGGTCCGCGCGTCCCCCTGCCGCCACAGCCAGCGCCGCCCGAGGGCGGAGCGGGCCACGCCGAGGACCAGCCCGGGCGCCGCCACCTCCGCCGGCAGGTCAGTCAACGAAGGCGCTCGGCTTGAGGGAGAAGTTGTGGTGGCCCTCGATGTAGCGGACGGTGCCGGTCTTGCTGCGCATGACGATCGAATGGGTGTAGGCCCGCCCGCCCTTGCGCCGCACGCCGTGCAGCATCGGTCCGCCGGTCACGCCGGTCGCGGCGAACATCACCTCGCCATGCGCCAGGTCCTCGGCGGTCAGCTTCCGGTGCGGATCGGTCAGGCCCATGCCGCGGGCGCGCTCGATCTGCGTCTCGTCCTCGTAGAGCAGCCGCCCCTGCATCTGGCCGCCGATGCAGCGCAGCGCCGCCGCCGCCAGCACGCCCTCCGGCGCGCCGCCGGAACCGAGATACATGTCGACGCCCGTGTCCGCCTGGGAGACGGCGATCAGGCCCGCGACATCGCCATCGGGGATCAGCATGATGCGCGCGCCCGCCTCGCGGCACTGGCGGATGATGTCCTTGTGCCGGTCACGGCCGAGGATGCAGACGACCAGGTCGTTGATCTCGACCTGCTTGGCCTTGGCCAGCTCGCGCAGGTTCTCGCCGGGCGTCGCGTCCAGGTCGACGATGCCGGCCGGCAGGCCGGGCCCGACGGCGATCTTGTCCATGTAGATGTCGGGCGCGTGCAGGAAGCCGCCATCCTCGGCCACGGCCAGGGTGGCGATGGAGTTCGGCCCGCCGGTGGCGCAGATGTTGGTGCCTTCCAGCGGATCGACGGCGATATCGACCTTCGGGCCGCCGGTGCCGACCTTCTCGCCGATGTAGAGCATCGGCGCCTCGTCCATCTCGCCCTCGCCGATGACGACGGTGCCGCTGATGGCGATGGTGTCGAAGGCCTTGCGCATGGCGTCCACGGCGGCGCCGTCGGCGGCGTTCTTGTCGCCCCGCCCGATCCAGCGGCTGGCGGCCAGCGCCGCCGCCTCCGTCACGCGCACCAGTTCCAGGGCGAGGTTGCGGTCAACGGGTGTGCTGTCGCGCATGATGGGCTCCTGTTTGTACCCTGTCCGGGGCTTCGCCTGCCCCAACGCCTGTTCAGAAGGTTTCGATGCGGATCAGCGCCGGCGGCTCCAGCACCGCCTCCAGGGCGACGATCCGCTGCAAGGCCGCGCGCATGGCCGATTCCTGGCAGTCATGGGTGGTGAGCACGACCGGCACGGCCTCGCCCGGCGCGCGGCCCCGCTGGATCATGGATTCGAGGCTCACCCCATGATCGCGCAGCACGCCCGTGACATCGGCGATGACGCCGGGCCGGTCGAGCACCATCAGGCGCAGGTAGTAGGCGCCGCGATGCGCGCTCATCGGCTGCGCCGGCGCCGCGGAGAGCGTGCTCGCGCCCCAGACCGGTGTGTGGCGCCCGCGCGCGATGTCGATCAGGTCGGCGGCCACGGCGCTGGCCGTGGGCCCCGCGCCGGCGCCGCGTCCTTCCAGCACGACGCGGCCGACGAAGTCGCCCTCCGCCACCACGGCGTTGAACACACCGTCGACCTTGGCGATGGGATGGTCGACCGGCACCATGCAGGGATGCACGCGCGTGGCGATGCCGCCCTCGGCCCGCTCGGCGATGCCGAGCAGCTTGATCCGGTAACCGAGTTCCCGCGCCAGGCTGATGTCGAGCGCGGAGACGCCGCGGATGCCCTCGACATGCACCGCCTCGAAGGCGACCGGCCGGCCGAAGGCGAGCGCCGCCAGGATGGCGAGCTTGTGCGCCGCGTCGATGCCGTCCACGTCGAAGGAGGGATCGGCCTCGGCGTAGCCGAGCTTCTGCGCCTCGGCGAGCACGTCAGCGAATTCGCGGCTCGTCCCCTGCCGCTCGGCCTGCATGCAGGTCAGGATGTAGTTGCAGGTGCCGTTCAGGATGCCGGTGACGCGATCGATGCGGTTGGCCGCCAGCCCTTCGCGCAAGGCCTTGATGGCGGGGATGCCGCCGGCGACCGCCGCCTCGTAGGCCAGCGGCACGCCCGCCGCCTCGGCCTGGGCGGCCAGCGCGACGCCGTGCAGCGCCAGCAGGGCCTTGTTGGCCGTCACCACCGGGCGGCGGGCGCCGAGCGCCGCCTCCACCGTGGCACGGGCCGGGCCGGCGCTGCCGCCGATCAGCTCCACCACCACATCGGCCGGCGCCTCGGCGGCCATGGCCACCGGGTCGTCGTACCAGCGCAGCCCCTCGAGCGGGACGCCACGGTCGCGGCCGCGGTCCCGGGCCGAGACGGCGGTGACGACGATGGGCCGCCCGGCGCGGGCCGCGATGAGCTCGGCGTTCTGCCGCAGCAGGGCCAGCAGCCCGGCGCCGACCGTGCCCAGGCCGGCGACGGCAACGGAAAGCGGGCGCGTCATGCGTTGTTCACCAGATCGGAGGAGGTCAGGCCGAGGGGCTCGGCGGCCGGCCCGCCATTGTCGGCCTGAAGGAAGGTGCGGATGCCGCGCAGCGCCTGCCGGATGCGCTGCGTGTTCTCGACCATGGCGATGCGCACATGGCCGTCGCCGTGTTCGCCGAAGCCCAGGCCCGGCGCCACCGCCACCTTGGCGCGGGCCAGCAGCAGCTTGGAGAACTCGACGCTACCGAGATGGCGGAAGCGCTCGGGGATCTCGGCCCAGACGAACATGCCGGCCTCGGGCACCGGCACGTCCCAGCCGGCCTGGCGCAATCCCTTCACCAGCACGTCGCGGCGCTCGCGATAGAGTCGGCGCATGTCGTCGATGCAGTCCTGCGGCCCGTTCAGCGCCGCCGTGGAGGCGACCTGGATCGGCGTGAAGGCGCCGTAGTCCAGATAGGACTTCACCCGTGTCAGCGCCGCGATCAGCTTCGGATTGCCGGCGGCGAAGCCCATGCGCCATCCGGCCATGTTGTAGGTCTTGGACATCGAGGTGAACTCGACCGCCACGTCCCGCGCGCCCGGCACCTGCAGGATCGAGGGCGGCACGCGCGCGCCGTAGTACAGCTCGGCATAGGCGAGGTCGGAGAGCACGTAGATCTCGTGCTGCTTCGCGAAGGCGACGATCTCGCGGTAGAAGTCGAGATCGGCCATCAGGCCGGTCGGGTTGGACGGGTAGTTGATGATCAGCGCCGTCGGCTTCGGCACCGAGTGGCGCACCGCGCGGTCAAGGGCGCGCAGCATCTCCTCGTCCGGCGTGTGCGGGATCGAGCGCACCGAGGCGCCGGCGATGATGAAGCCGAACTGGTGGATCGGGTAGGACGGGTTGGGCACCAGGATGGTGTCGCCCGGCGAGGAGATGGCGGCGGCGAGATTGGCCAGCCCCTCCTTCGAGCCCAGCGTCGCCACCACCTCGGTGTCGGGGTTCAGCGTCACCTCGAAGCGGCGGGCATAGTAGTTGGCCAGGGCGCGGCGCAGGCCGGGAATGCCCTTGGAGGCCGAATAGCCGTGCGTGTTCGGGTTCTGCACCGCCTCGACCAGCTTGGCCACGATGTGTGGCGGCGTCGGGCTGTCCGGATTGCCCATGCCGAGATCCACGATGTCCTCGGCCGCGGCGCGGGCCTGGGCCTTCGCCTGGTTGACCTCGGCGAAGACATAGGGCGGCAGGCGGCGGATGCGGTGGAATTCCTCGGTCATGGCCTTCTTGGGTCCGGAGTGGCGAAGGGGGCAGGATAGAGCGGCCGGCCGCGGCGCGGAATGGCGGGACGGAGATGCCGTGCTACAGCCGGGGCGGCGCCGGCGCCAGCAGTTCCGGCGCCGGCGGGGCCGGGGCGAGGAACTCCGCCGGCGGCGGGGCCGGGGCACGCCGGCCCAGGCGGCGGCCACCGCGGT
>NZ_JBSXMU010000040.1:0-31668 GCF_054073225.1 Teichococcus aerofrigidensis | reverse complement strand
CGCCCCGCCCCCGCCGCGGCGGCCGCCGCCACGGAGGCGGCCGAGCCCTGGTCCGAGGCGCGGCTGGCCGCGCTGCGCGCCGAGGGGCGGCCGGTCTTCGTCAACATGACCGCCGCCTGGTGCATCACCTGCAAGGTCAATGAGCGGGTGGCGCTGGACAGCGCCGCGGTGCGCCAGGCCTTCCAGGAGCGTGGCATCGCCTATCTGAAGGGCGACTGGACCGATGGCGGCCCGGCCATCGCCGCGCAGCTCCGCCGGCATGGGCGCGAGGGCGTGCCGCTCTATCTCGTCTATCCGCCCGGCGGCGGCGAGCCGGAGGTGCTGCCGCAGATCCTGACCGAGGCGATCGTGCTGCGGGCCCTGCCCGGACCTTCCGCCTCCGGCCGGGGCTGATCCCGGCCGGAGCACCACCGAACCGACGACGCACCCGAAGAGAGGACGACCCGTCATGACGATGCCGATCCCCCGCCGCGCCGCCCTGTCCCGTCTCGGCCTGGCCAGCGCCGCCATCGCCAGCCTGCCCTTCCTGTCCCGCCAGGCCCTGGCCGCGCCGAGCATCGGCGCCCCGGCCCCCGCCTTCTCGGCGCCGGATCAGGACGGCAGGACCCATAGCCTGGCCGACTACCGCGGCAAGGTGGTGGTGCTGGAATGGACCAACCACGACTGCCCCTTCGTGCGGAAGCACTATGAGAGCGGCAACATGCAGCAGATCCAGCGCCTCGCCGCCGGGAAGGGGGTGGCCTGGCTCTCCATCGCCTCCTCGCCCGAGGGCGCGCAGGGGCATGTCACGCCGGAGCAGGCCAGGGCGCTGACCGCCAGCCGCGAGGCCGCGCCCGCCGCCGTGCTGCTCGACCCGATGAGCCGCATCGCCCGCGCCTATGCCGCCACCACGACGCCGCATATGTACGTCATCGATGCCGAGGGCGTGCTGCGCTACATGGGCGGCATCGACAGCATCCCCTCCAGCAAGGTGGCGGACGTGCCGAAGGCGCAGCCGCTCGCGCGCGACGCCATGCTGGCGGTGGCCGAGGGCCGGCCGGTGGCCCAGCCCGTGACGCGCAACTACGGCTGCGCCATCAAGTACGCGCCGGAGGCCTGAGCGTCCCCGGGTAGCGTCCCCGGGCGGGGCAGGGCTTCTCCCCACCGCCCGCCTGTCGGATAGTCCTGTCGCGGCGCCATAAGCCGCGACAGGAGGAAACGACCCATGAAACGACGCGACGCCGCGCGGGCGCTGGCTCTCGCCCCCTTGGCAGGCTCTCCCCTGGCATGGTCTGGCCTGGCGCGGGCGCAGCCCGCCTCCCCCGCGCGCTGGTCGCCCGGCCGGCCGGTTCGCCTGATGGTGGGCTTCGCGCCGGGTGGCAGCACCGACATCTCCGCCCGGCTCATCGCCGATGCGATCGCCGCCCCGCTCGGGCAGCCGGTCGTCGTCGAGAACCGCGTCGGCGCCGCCGGCAACCTCGCCTCCGAGGCGGTGGCGCGCAGCGCGCCGGATGGCCACACCTTCGTCGTCGCCTCGGTGGGCACGCATGCGACCAATCAGTTCCTCTACCCGGACATCCCGTTCCACGTGGTCGACGACTTCACGCCGGTCTCGCTGGTGCTGGTCAGCGGCTGCGTCCTGGTCGTCCATCCCTCCCTCCCGGCCACCAGCGTGGCCGAGCTGATCGCGCTGGCCCGGGCCCGTCCCGGCGCTCTCGACATGGGCACCAGCGGCGCCGGCGGCACGCAGCATTTCGCCGGCGCGCTGTTCGAGGAACAGGCCGGCGTCTCCTTCACCCATGTTCCCTATCGCGGCGGCGCGCCGGCCATGGCCGACCTGCTGGCCGGCCGGGTGCAGGTGATCTTCTCCCCCCTGGCCGAGGCCATGCCCTATATCGCCAGCGGCCAGATCCGCCCGCTGGGCGTGAGCCGGACGCGGCCCATGCCGGCCCTGCCGGAGGTTCCGCCGATCGCCGAGACGGTCGGCGGCTATGAGTTCAACAGCTGGATCGGCCTGTTCGGCCCGGCGCGGATGCCCGAGCCCATCGTCGAGCGCGTCTCCGCCGCGGTCGCGGAGGCGGTGCGCGCGCCGGCGACGCGGCGGCGGATGGAGGAGCTGGGCTACCTGCCGGCCGGCGGCAGCGCCGCCGAGATGGCACGGCTGCAGCGGGACGACGTCACCCTGATGGAGCGGCTGGTCCGCCTGACCGGCGCCGCTTCCCGCTGAGGCGCGGGGGCGGGGACCGCCCGCCCGGCCGGGCTCAGAGGGTCGCGCGGAGGAAGATCGCGGTCTTCTCGCCCAGTTCCCGCAGGTCGCCGAAGAAGGTGGTCATCTGGTAGGCCGCGATGAAGCCGGCGGCATAGAACAGGCCGGGACGCCGGTCGTGCAGCCCGATGGCCCATTCATAGGGCCGCCGGAGCCACGCCCGCCGCACCACCACGAGGGTCACGGCCACGCCCAGCACCGCGCCGCCCAGGATGTCGCTCGGATAGTGGAAGCCGGCGAAGACGCGCGGCAGGCAGGCGACGAGAAGGGCCCAGAGGAAGGCGGCGATGCCCGGCCCGCGCGCGATGAGGAACAGCCCCGTGGCCAGGGCGAAGGTCATCGCCGCGTTGTCGCTCGGAAAGGAGCTGTAGTTGGCGAGGTAGTCCTCGCTTAGCCCGAGCGGGCGGATGGCGCCGAGGGTGGGATCGTTGATCGGCCGCGGCCGCTCCCACATCACGTTCTGGACCAGCCGCGACAGGCCGCAGGCGAGCACCGCCGCCGCCAGGCTGGAGAAGATCAGGAAATGGCGGTTGTGGCGCAGCTCCGTGTCATCCGGCCCGCCGCGCCGTCTGTCGGGATTGAACCAGTACCAGCAGAAGGCGGCGATCAGCGGCGCCGTCTTGACCAGATGCATGTTGGTCAGGCTGACCACCGCGCGGTCGAAAGCATAGCTTCGGCCCGCCCAGCCATTGAAGGCCTGGAAAAGCTGAAGGTCGAGCGCTGCAAGCATGCCGTGAAGTCCTTGCACCGGCGCTCCCGGAGGGGGCGCCGAACATTTCTCTCCCGTTGCCGTGGAGCGGGCCCCCGAGGCGCGCCTGTCTCCCGCGGCGAACAAGTGTCATTAAATTGAAATGTTGCACACTCTTCATGGCCCGGCAACGCGGAAGCCGACCGGGCACAATCCGGCCCGCCGCAAAGGCCCGTGATCCCGCCCTGCCCCGCGGCATCGGCCGGATCGGCAATCACAGGTTGAATAAGGCCTCGCCTTGCCCAGGGCCGACCCTGCGTCCCGGCGCTCACAGCGAAACCATTGGCATGGCCCTCGCGAAGCTGATACCGAGCAGCCATGCTGGACGATTGGAGCGCGGCCTTCGGGGCCTGGGTGACCGCGAATGCCGCCTGGGCGGCGCCCGCGACCTTCCTCATCGCCTTTCTGGAATCCTTTCCGGTCGTCAGCATCCTGGTGCCCTCCACCGCCCTGCTGCTCGGCATCGGCGCCCTGCTCGGCAGCGGCCTCGTCTCGCCCTGGCCGGTGCTGCTCGGCTGCGTCATCGGCGGCGTCCTGGGCGACGCGGCCGGCTACTGGCTGGCCCGCTGGGTCGGGCCGCATGCCGTGCGCCGCCGCCTGCCCCGGTCCTGCCGGCGGATCTACGCCTGGTCCGTCGTCGTGTTCCGCCGCTGGGGCTGGTGGGCGGTCTTCTTCGGCCGCTTCATCGGCCCGATGCGCGCCGTGACGCCGCTCGCCGCCGGCGTCGTCGGCATGCGCAACAGCGCCTTCCAGAGCGCCAATATTCTCTCCGCCCTGGTCTGGGCGCCGCTGATCCTGATGCCGGGCTCCGTCGGCGGCTGGCTGGCGCGGCAGATCGGGCCGGACCCCGACCCCCTCACCCTGGCCGCCCTGTTCGGCGCCGCGCTCTTCGCCTGGATCGGCTATCAGCGCCTGCGCCCCCTGGTCAGCGCCTGGATGCGCCAGCGCCTCGCCCTGGGCCGGGGCTGAGCCGCCCGTCCCCATCCCGCCCTTCCCTTTTATGACGGAACCGCGCTGAACCATGGAATGGATCGCCGATCCCACCGCCTGGCTGGGACTTGGGACGCTGATCGTGCTCGAGCTGGTGCTCGGCATCGACAACCTGATCTTCATTGCCATCCTGGCCGACAAGCTGCCGCCCGAGCAGCGCAACAAGGCCCGCATCATTGGCCTCACCCTGGCGCTGCTCATGCGCCTCGGCCTGCTCGCGGGCATCTCCTGGATCGTCGGGCTGACGGCGCCGCTGTTCAGCGTGGCGGGGATGGAGATCACCGGCCGGGGCCTGATCCTGGTCACCGGCGGCCTCTTCCTGCTGTTCAAGGCGACCACCGAGTTGCACGAGCGGCTGGAGGGCGGCCACGGCGCGAAGGGCGAGACCAGGGTCTATGCCAGCTTCTGGCAGGTGGTCGCGCAGATCGTCGTGCTCGACGCGGTCTTCTCGCTCGACAGCGTCATCACGGCGGTCGGCATGGTGGAGCATCTCTCCATCATGTACATCGCCGTGACCTTCGCCATCGTGGTGATGATCGCGGCCTCCCGCCCGCTGATGCGCTTCGTCTCGGCGCATCCGACCGTCATCATCCTCTGCCTCGGCTTCCTGCTGATGATCGGCTTCAGCCTGATCGCGGAAGGCCTCGGCTTCCATATCCCCAAGGGCTACCTCTACGCCGCCATCGGCTTCTCGGTGCTGATCGAGGCCTTCAACCAGCTCGCCCGGCGCGGCCATGCCAAGCGCCTGGCCACCGGCGACCTGCGGGACCGCACGGCCATGGCGGTGCTGCGCCTGCTCGGCGGCGGCCAGGCCGAGGAGAACGCGGCGCCCGGCGGCACGCACGGCGAGGCGCCCGAGCAGGTCTTCAAGCCGGAGGAACGCTCCATGGTCCAGGGCGTCATGGCGCTCGGCGAGCGCAGCGTCCGCTCGATCATGACGCCGCGCAACGAGGTGATCTGGCTGGACGCGGACGGCACGCCCGAGCAGCACCGCGAGATCATGCTCCGCACCGGCCATTCGCGCTACCTGATCGCCCGCGGGCAGATCGAGGAGATCGTCGGCGTGGCGCTCGCCAAGGATCTGTTGCGGGATCTGATGCAGGAGGGCCGGATCGACTTCACCGCCTCGGTGCGCCCGCCCCTGCTGGTGCACGACCAGCTCGACGTGCTGCGGCTGATGGAGCAGTTGCGCGGCTCGCGCGTGCAGATGGCCCTGGTGATCGACGAGTACGGCACGCTGGAGGGCGTGGCGACGCCGACCGACATCTTCGAGGCCATCGCCGGCGACTTCCAGGACGAGGATGACGACCACGCCCGGCTGGAGGCGGAGGAGGATGGCGCGCTGCTGGTCGATGCGCATCTCGACCTGCACGCGCTGGACCAGCGCCTCGGCACCCGGCTGGCGGATTCGGCCGGCGGCTATGCCACCGTCTCCGGCCTGCTGATGGACCGGTTGCGCCGCCTGCCGCATCTGGGCGACCAGGTGGAAGCCGGGGGCCTGACTTTCGAGGTGGTGGCCGCGCAGGGCTTCCGCCTCGAGCGGGTCCGTGTCCGTCCCGCGCCGGCCCCTTCCCCGGACGAGCCCCCCCACGAGTAGGGCCGCTCCTCCCGGGGATCGGTTCGGGGCGCCGCCCTCTTGGCAGGGGGCCGGCAAGCCGGTTCTACTGGCGCGGCGAACCCAGGAGGCGTCCATGAACCCCGCCGCGCTCTCCGGCCTGGAGCTTCTCCAGGCCACGGCCGCCGGCACCCTGCCGCGCGCCTCCATGGCCGAGACGATGGGGCTGAAGGAGATGGAGGTCGCGAAGGGCCGGGTGATCCTGCACGCACGCGCCGACCGGCGGCACCTCAACCCGATGGGAGGGGTGCATGGCGGCTTCGCGGCAACGGTGCTCGATTCGGTAACGGGCTGCGCGGTGCACAGCATGCTGGATCCGGGCTTCAGCTACGCCACGGTCGATCTCGGCATCAAGATGCTGCGGCCGGTTCCGGTCGATGAGGATCTGGTGGCCGAGGCGCTGGTCACGCACTTGTCGCGCTCCATCGGCGCGGCCGAGGGCACCTTGCGCGATTCGTCCGGGCGGCTGCTGGCCAGCGCCTCCGCCACCTGCTTCATCAGGCATCCGCGCCCCTGAACGGCGCGGCCCCGATCCGGCGGAGCGATCCGCCCCGGCCGGGCCCGCCTCAGCGGCGGGTCATGCCCTTGCGGATCTCGCGCTCCACCGCCGAGCGCTCGCTGGAGCCGATGCGGCGGATGATCTCACGAATGATGGCGGGCGAGACACGATGCCGCTTGGACAGATACTCCACCTCGGCTTCGGGTGGCGGCTCCATCGGGGTGGGGGAGGATTTCTTCTTGTTGTCGAGCATCACGCACTCCTGCCAGGACTGGCTGGCGACGGGTCTTTGCAAAAGGGGGTCGCGCGGACAGGAATGACGCGGGCCCGCCGTTCACACCGGCAGGCCGCCGCTCCGTCCCGTCACCTGATCCTGGGCGCCTGATCGCGGCCGACGGCCCGGTCAGGGATGCTTCGGCTCGCGGAACAGGCTTCGGGCCCCAGCGCGCAGCTGGCTCTCGCGCACCACGCGCTCATGCCCATCCTGCACGTTGCGCACGCGATATTCGCGATCCGCGCCGTCATTCGGCAGCAGGCGAACCACCGTATAGGTGCCCCGCGCGGCACTGGCCTCGAGCTTGCCTGGGAAGAGTTCGACGGTCTGTCCGACCGAAAGGCTGTGGGGCGGCATGGAGGGTCTCCGCGGAGCGGGAGGATTCCCGGAAGAATCCGGCGGGGAGCGGCCCGCTCGCCCCTGGCCATCACACGGGTGTCCGCCGCGCCGGTCGCCATGCCGGGGCCGGGCCGCAGGGCCCGCCACGCGGCGGCAGGCAGCGGTCCGGGGCGGCCTGGCCGTCCCGGACCTTCAGGCCTCAGGCCTGGCGCAGGTTGCCGGCAGAGACCTTGCCCTGCTGGCCCTTCTGCAGGTCGTACTCCAGCTTGTCGCCCTCGCGCGGCTCGCGCAGGCCGGAACGCTGGACGTCCGAGATGTGCAGGAAGACGTCCTTGGAGCCGTCATCCGGCTGGATGAAGCCGAAACCCTTGGTCGCGTTGAACCACTTCACAGTACCGACAGCCATGGTGTTGTCCATTCATGAATGAAAATGAAAAACCACCCCACGGGATCGCAGGGAGGATCGAACTTCGCGAGGAGACGGACACCGGGCTCGGCGCTCAGTCATGAGCAAGGAGAGCAGGCCGAACTAACGAGCTGACCCCGCCAACATGGAGATTGCGGGCGCGAGACGCAAGCCCTGTTTCCTTGGCTCCTGGGTTTCCATCCTCCATTGGCCTTCCATCCTCCGTCGCGAACGGGAACGGCGCCCGGCCACCGGCATTGACAGTGCCGCCGCGGACACGGAACAGTGATCCGAAGCCCTTACAGCAGGATGAGGGCGACGGGAGCGGGAGGATTGCGGGTGCGCGCATTCATCATGGGATTCGCCTGCTGCCTCCTGGCCGCTCCCGCCCAGGGCCAGAACACCCAGGGCCAGAACACGCTGACGATCGCGACGCAGTCGGAGCCGACGGCGATGGACCCGCATTTCCATCGTTCGAACAGCAACAACGCGATCCTGCGGCAGGTCTTCGACCCGATGGTCGATTTCGACAATGCCGGGAAGATCGTGCCGCGGCTGGCGGAATCCTGGCGCATCGTCGATGACCTGACCTGGGAGTTCCGTCTGCGCGAGGGCGTGCGGTTCCATGACGGCACGCCGCTGCAGCCGGAGGACGTGGCCTTCTCCTTCGCCAGGCTGCCGGATGTCCCGAACAGTCCGGGGTCCTTCGCCTCCACCGTCCGCACCGTCTCGAGGGTCGAGATCGTCGATGGCCGGACGCTCCGTGTCACCACCAGCGAGCCCACGCCCTTCCTGGATGCGGAACTCACCGCCGTGCTGATCCTGTCCCGGCGCCTGCACGGGCAGGCGACCACGGCGGATTTCAACAACGGCCGCGCGATGATCGGCACCGGCGCCTACCGGCATCTGTCCTACGAGCAGGGCAACCGGCTGGAGGCCGCGCGCAACCCGGCCTTCTGGGGCGGGGCGGCGCCGTGGGAGCGGGTGCAGATCCGCTTCATGAGCAATGCCGGCTCCCGCGTCGCCGCCCTGAGCGCCGGCGATGTCGACCTGATCGACGCCGTGCCGACCCAGGATGTCGCCCGCCTGGAAGCCGATCCGCGCATCGCCGTCTTCGGCACGGAGAGCAACGGCACCGCCTATCTCTTCCCGGACACGGTGCGGGAAGAGGCGCCCTTCGTCACCGATCACGAAGGCCGCCCGCTGGTGCCCAACCCGCTGCGGGACGTCCGGGTGCGACGGGCCATGTCCGATGGCCATCAACCGGCAGGGCGTCGTCGACCGGCTGCTGGCGGGCCAGGGCACGCCGGCCGAGCAGTTCGCCCCGCCCATCGCGATCGGCCGCATCCCCGACCAGCCGCCCATCCCGCATGATGTCGCCAGGGCCCGCGCCCTGCTGGCCGAGGCGGGCTACCCGAACGGCTTCCGCATGACCCTGCATGGCCCGAGCGGGTGGTTCCCCGGCGATACCGACGTGCTGCAGGCGGTGGCGCAGGGGCTGAACAGGATCGGCGTGCAGACGCGGGTGGAGGTGCTGCCGACGGCGACCTTCTTCACCCGCGCGACCAACCGCGACTTCGCCATGTTCATGACGACCTATGCCTCGAACCTGGCGGCGATCACGCTCCAGCAGGTGGTGGCGACGCGCAACCCCACCCTGCGGATGGGACCCTTCAACCGCCAGCACTACAGCAACCCGGCGATGGACGCGCTGCTGCAGGAGGCCCTGCGGACGATGGACCGGACGCGGCGCGACGCGCTGACGGCCCAGGCCATGCGCAGCGCGATGGAGGATGTCGCCGTCATCCCCATCCTGTACCTGAAGGTCAACTGGGCCGGGCTGCGCCACCGCGTCCGCTACGATCCCTCGCCCAGCTGGTACACCAACGCGCTCTTCGCCACGCCGGCGAACTGACGGCGCCCGGCGGCAGCGGCGCTCAGCGCATCAGCCCGCGCGCCTCCATCCAGGCCTGGATGCGCGCCGCCACGGCGTCGCTGTTGCGGTCCATCATCAGCATGTGGCTGTTGCCGCGGATGCCCTCGGCCGGCAGGTCCAGGACATCGGCGCGGCCACCCGCCGCGCGGATGGTGCCGGCCCAGCGCTCCACATTGCCGCGGATGCGCTGCCAGAACGGCGAGTCCTGGAAGTGGTCGCCCCAGACGATCAGGTGGGGGACATCCCGCAGGCCCGCCGCCTCCGTCCCCGGACCGGGCGTGCCGGAGGGCTCGATGGCGATCACCGCGCGCACCTTGTCCGGCGCCGCGAGGGCCGCGTTGAAGGCGAAGTTGCCGCCCTGGCTGTGCACGATGATGACACAGGGGCAGACCGCCCGGACGTAGTCGTTGTACGCCGCCTGGATCTGGCTGTCGGTCGTGGTCCAGCGCGGCACCGACTGGCGCGTGAAGGCATCCCAGGCCGCCACGGGAAAGAGCGTGTCCGGGAAGGCGCGGCGGCGGGCGGGGTTGGCGCTCCAGCCCTCCTGCGGGCCGACGCGGAACAGGCCCCAGCCCTCGCCCATGGTGCGGAAGACGGGCTCGCCGGGAAAGATCTCCGGGAACCGGGCCCAGCCGGCGCGGCCGCGCTCGACCGCGTCGCTGACATAGACATCGTGGCCCTGGCGCAGGAAGTACATCTGCCAGCCGGGCCGGCCATCCGGCGTCGTCTCCCAGGTCACGCCGGTTAGGCCGCCGCCATGCCACAACAGGAGGGGATGGCGGGCGCGCGGCTCCACCAGCTTCACGTACTGCGCGTACATCCCCTCGACCATGAACTCGCCGTTGGGGTCGGTGCGGATGGGCGGCGCGCCGGGGGACGGGACCATGTCGCGCAGCGGCAGGCCATCCAGGGCGCGGACCCGTCCCCCGACATGCAGGCTGCCGATCTCGCGCACCGGCGGCAGCGGGGCGGGAGCCTGCGCCTCGGCCTGCGCGGCGCCGATTCCCAGTGTGAGGACCAGGGCGAGGACAAGGGCGACGAGGGATGCTTCATGGCGGCGCCTCCGGATTTCTTACGGAGAAGCCTAGAGCAGATCGCGGACCGGTGGAAACGACCCCACGAGGTTGCGGAGGCGGTCGCCGCCTTCCGGATCCATCGTCGCCATTCGGGGGAAAGCTTGGAGCGGGCGATGGGAATTGAACCCACGACATTCAGCTTGGGAAGCTGACGTTCTACCTCTGAACTACGCCCGCCTTGCCCTGCCTTCTACCCCGCCCTTGTGCGGCCGGCAAGCGGGGCGTAAGGTCCGCCCGCCCCGGCGACGGGGTGCTCGCGATTTGTCCGGCCAGCTTGCGGCGAGCTTAAACAATCGCGCTAAACGGCCGTGGCGGGGAGGCGCGCGCGCGGAACCGCCCGACCGGGCCGGTGAACGACAAGCCCGAGAGTCGTCTCCATGGCCAAGCCAGCTCCTGACCGCCCGTTGCGTCCCGCCACCCTGCTGGTGCGCGGCGGCCTGATGCGCAGCAACCAGGACGAGACGTCCGAGGCCCTCTACCTCACTTCCGGCTTCGTCTACGACAGCGCGCTGCAGGCCGAGCAGACCTTCACCGGCGCGGTCCAGCACTACCAGTATTCCCGCTTCGGCAATCCGACGATCGCCGCGCTGGAGGCGCGCCTGGCGGCGCTCGAGGGTGCCGAGGCCTGCCGCTCCACGGCCACCGGCATGGCGGCCGTCTCCGCCGCCCTGCTGTCGCATCTGAAGACCGGTGACCGGATGGTGGCCAGCCGCGCCCTGTTCGGCTCCTGCCACTGGATCGTCTCCACCCTGCTGCCCCGCTACGGCATCCAGACCGAATTCGTCGATGGCGCCGATCTCGACCAGTGGGCCACGGCGCTGAAGCGCCCCTGCCAGCTTGTGCTGCTGGAGACCCCCTCCAACCCGATGCTGGAGCTGGTGGATCTGCGGGCGGTCTGCGATCTCGCCCATGCCGCCGGGGCCATCGTGGTGGTGGACAATGTCTTCGCCACGCCGCTCCTGCAGAAGCCGATGCATTTCGGCGCCGATGTCGTGGTCTATTCCGCCACCAAGCACTTCGACGGCCAGGGCCGGGTGCTGGGCGGCGCCGTGCTGGGCGCGAAGAAGTGGATCGAGGAGGTGCTGCAGCCCTTCACCCGCAACACCGGCCCAGCCCTGTCGCCCTTCAACGCCTGGACCATCCTGAAGGGGCTGGAGACGCTGCACCTGCGCGTGCCCGCCATGTGCCGCAACGCCGCCGCCGTGGCGCAGATGCTGGAGGAACGGGCCGAGGTGGAGCGGGTCTACTACCCCTATCTCGCCAGCCATCCGCAGTTCGACCTGGCCAAGCAGCAGATGTCGGCCGGCGGCACGCTGGTCAGCTTCGACATCGCCGGGGGCAAGGAGGCCGCCTTCCGCTTCCTCGACGCGCTCCGGGTGATCGACATCTCCAACAACCTGGGCGATTCCAGGAGCCTGATCACCCATCCGGCGACCACCACGCATATGCGCGTGGCGGCGGAGGAGCGGGCGAGGCTCGGCATCTCGGACGGCACGGTGCGGCTCTCGATCGGGCTGGAGGATGTGGCGGACCTGGTGGAGGACCTGGCCGCCGCCCTCGATGCCGCGGCGGGACAGCCGGCACCGCGGCGGAAGCCGCTGGCCCGGATCGTCGCCGACGAGGCGGCGGCGCCGGCCCGGAAGCCTCGCGCCCGCGCCCCCAAGGCGCCCTCCGCCGAGACCGCGCCCGCCCCCCGCCCGGCCCCGGCCGAGCCGGCCGCCGAGGAGCCGGACCTGTTCCAGCAGCCCGCCCCGGCACGGCGGCGGCGCTGACCTCCCCGGCCGACCTATTCGGCCGACCTCCCCGGCCGACCTCCCCGGCCGACCTCCCTGGCGAACCCCTCCGGAGCCCGCGCCGGCGCCCTTCCGGCCTCGACGCGGCGGCCCTCCCGGCGCAAGATGGCCGGAGGGCGCCGCCCCGGACCTCCCGACGCCCCGCCACCTGGCAGCCCTCCCGAACGGGCCAGAACATCCCCATGACCCAGCCGCCCGCCTTCACCGCCACGACCCGCGATATCCGCGTCACCGTCCGCGCCTTCTATCTCACCGACCAGTCGCGGCCCGAGCAGGCGCATTTCGTCTGGGCCTACCGGGTCACCATCGAGAACCTGGGACAGGTGACGGTGCAACTCCTGAAGCGGAGCTGGCGGATCACCGATGGGCTGGGCCGCGAGCAGCGCGTGCACGGGCCGGGCGTGGTGGGCGAGCAGCCGGTGCTGGAGCCCGGGGAGGACTTCGAATACACCTCCGGCACGCCGCTCTCGACGCCCTCCGGCTTCATGCGCGGCCTCTACCACATGATCGAGACGGCCAGCGGCGAGGCCTTCGACGTCGTCATCCCAGCCTTCAGTCTGGACAGCCCCCACCAGGCCGGGGCGGTCCACTGATCCTCCCTTGGCCCTCCTTCCGGGTGCCTGCCCCGCCGAAAGCGGGGGCGAGCCCTGCTCAACCGGGTCTTGCCTCCGGGCCGCGGCTGGCCATTTCATGCCGGGTCGCGCCGCCTCCGGAAACTGACGGGAAATCCCGACGTGAATCTCGCCCTCCCCACCGCCCGCCCGTCCGCTGACGCGAAGCTCGCCACCTCCGCCCGGGATGACATCCCCGGGGCCGTGCCGCGCCCCAGCCGCGCCGAGGCCGAGGCCGCCATCCGCACCCTGCTGCTCTGGGCCGGGGATGACCCGGAGCGCGAGGGCCTTCGCGACACCCCCTCCCGCGTCGCCCGCGCCTATGAGGAGTTCTTCTCCGGCTATGGCGAGGATCCGGTCGCGCTGCTCGCCCGCTCCTTCGAGGAGACGGAGGGCTATGACGAGATGGTGCTGCTGCGCGACATCCGGCTGGAGAGTCATTGCGAGCATCACATGGTGCCGATCATCGGCCGCGCGCATGTCGCCTATCTCCCGGCCGGCCGCGTGGTCGGCATCAGCAAGCTGGCGCGGGTGGTCGAGGCCTATAGCCGCCGCCTGCAGATCCAGGAGAAGCTGACGGCGCAGATCGCCAACAGCATCGACGAGGTGCTGCGCCCGCGCGGCGTCGCCGTGGTCATCGAGGCGTCGCACCAGTGCATGACGACCCGCGGCGTGCACAAGCCGGGGGTCGCGATGATCACCAGCCGCATGCTGGGCGAGTTCCGCACCGACCGGGCGCTGCGCCAGGAGTTCATGGGGCTGGTCGGCCAGGGACGGCCGCTGCCGGAGGCCTGAGCCGACAGCCCGGCGGCTCAGCCGGTCGGCAGGGTTTCCTGCAGCACCGGCCCCGGCAGTGGGGCGCTCGGCTCCCCGGTCATGATCCAGTCGCGCAGGTTGCGGCGCAGCTGGAACTCGAACTCCACGTTCAGGTCATCCATCGCCTGGCGCACGATCAGGTCCGCCGCGCGGGCCCGGGCGGCCGGGCTGTCGGCCACCGAGGTCGCGGTGCGCCGCACCTCCGCCTCGGAGAAGCCGATCCGCCCGCCATCGGCGCCCAGGATCTCCACCCGCGCGCGCAGCAGGACGGTCAGCCGCTCCGTCCGCTCCGAGAAGAGCCCGCCGCCATCCGCGGTCTCCCGCGTCAGACTCGCCGCATCCAGCACGTACCGGCCGCGACCCTGGGTGCCGACGGCGGAGAGCCGCTCCCGCCCCATCCGCAGCGCCTGGGTGACGGGCGAGAGCGGTGCCGGCGGATCGACGCGAAAGGCCGGGCCCGGCGACGGCTCCACCACCTCGATCTCCAGCACGTTCAGCCGCAGCGGCGTCAGATGGGCATAGCCCGGCTCCGGCTGCAGCGGCGGCTGGGCATCGCCCGTGGCACAGGCGGCCAGCAGCGCCGGCATTCCCAGGGCCGCCCCCCGCAGCGCCCGGCGGCGCGTGATCGGCATCCTCATTCCCTCACCGCTCCCCTGCAGTTCCGCCCGCTCATCCTGCGCCCGCCGCCCGCACCTCGTCCCGCGCGAAGCGGAAGCCGAGGTTGCAGAACTCGCAGGTCATGGTGATGTCGCCGTTCTCGGCCATGTGGTCCAGATCCTCCGTGCCGAAGCCGGCCAGCACCGAGGCCAGGCGGGAGCGGGAGCAGCGGCAGCCGTAGGACAGCGGGCGCGGCCGGTCCACCGCCAGCCCCTCGGCATGGAACAGGCGGTGCAGCAGCCGCTCGCCGCTCAGCGCATCATCCAGCAGCTCGGCCTCGGTGATGGTGCCGGCCAGCGCCAGGGCGGTCTCCCAGGCATCCTGCTGCGCGGCCTCGTCCAGCTCCGGCCCGACGCCGCCCTGCCCGGCCACCCGCTCCAGGATCAGCGCCGAGGCGCGCCAGCCTGCCGGTGTCGGCGCCGCCGCCAGCCAGACCCGGCTGGCGAGCTGTTCCGATGTGGCGAAGTAGTGCCCGGTCATCTCGGCCAGGCTGTCGCCCTCGATGCCGACGATGCCCTGGTAGCGCTCCATCTCCGCGCCCTGGTCCACGGTGAAGGCGAGATAGCCCTTGCCGAGCAGCGCCGCGGCCCCCGCCGGCCCGTCCCCAGCCAGCGTCCCGGCCTCGGCCCGGGCATAGCCGCGCAGGGCGCCGGCCTCGGTGCAATCGGCCAGCAGCATGCCGACCGGCCCGTCTCCCTTGGCCTGCAGGCTGAAGCTGCCCTGGAACTTCAGGGCGGCCGCCAGCCCGGCGGTCAGCGCCAGGGCCTGGCCGAGCAGGGCCGTGACCGGCGCGGGCATGTCATGGCGGGTGAGCAGCGCATCGGCCAGGGGGCCGAGCCGCACCAGCCGGCCCCGCACGGGCTTCTCCGCGAGGTGGAAAGGCTGCACGCCGCGCGGCACGGTCAGGTGCGGCACGGGCGGGCGGTCGTGGTTGAGGAAATCGGGGGTGGCGGAAGGTTGGGTCGGATCCATCACGCGGCAGGGGCCTGAAACTGTCTGAAAGGGCAAGAGATAGGGTGCCGGCCCACGCGCTGCGAGCCGGGCAGCCCCGCGGCGTGGTCGGCCCCCTCAGGCCGGCCCCGCCTCCATCAGCTGGGCGACGATGCGCTGCCGCACCGGCCGCAGATGGTTGCCGAGGCGCAGAGCGGCGTTGCGGAGCAGCCGCGCCGGCAGCGCCGCCTCGCCATAGATCAGCGCCGTGGCATTGGTGGCGAGGTAGAGGCCGCGCGTCGCCCGGCGATGCGCCAGGGCATAGCGCCGCAGCACCGCCGGCGCCGCGAAGTCGCGCCCGGCCGCATGGGCGGCGCGGATCTCCCGGGCCAGCAGGTCCTGGCCGCGCAGGCCGAAGTTGAAGCCATGCGCCGTGACCGGATGCATGCCCACCGCCGCGTCGCCGATCAGCGTGGCGCGGGTGGTGGCGAAGCGCTCGGCATAGACCGACACCAGCGGATAGACATGCCGGGTGCTGACCAGCTCCATGGCGCCGAGCCGCTGGCGGTAGCGCCGGGCGATCTCCGGCCCGAAGGCCTCCGGCGGCAGCGCCTCCAGCCTCGCCATCTCATCCGGCGGAAGGGTGATCACGGCCGAGGAGTGCCGGCCGTTCAGCGGCAGCATGGCGATGGTCTGGCCATAGTCGAACCATTCGGTGGCGATGCCGCCATGCTCGCCGGCATGGCGCAGGCGGCAGACCATCATGCGCTTGCCGAAATCGCGGGTCTCGGCGCCGATGCCCAGCGCCTGCCGCGCCCCGGAGAAGCGGCTGTCCGCGGCGACCAGCAACCCGGCCCGCAGGCGCTGCCCGTCCTCGAGGTCCAGCCAGACGCCGTCCACGTCGGTGGCCATCTGCGCCACCCCCCGGCCGGCGAGCAGGGTCACCTCCGGGGCGGCGGCAACAACGCGGTGCAGCGCCCGGCGGATGGCGTGGTTCGGCACCAGCCGGCCCAGCTCCGCCTCGGGGCGCCCGGCCGTGTCGAAGCGCAGCGCATAGGCCGAGCCGCCGTTCAGCACGCGGGCCTCGCGCAGTGGGGCGATGCTGTCCGGCGGCAGGTGGTCCCAGGCGCCGAGCCGGCGCAGGATGTCCTGGGAATGGTGCGTCAGCGCGATCTCGCGCCCGTCGAAGGCCGGCTCGGCCAGGGCGGAGGCGGCCTGCCGCTCGACCACCGCGGCCGAGAGGCCGCTGCCCCGCAGCGAGGCGGCGAGGGCGAGCCCGGCCGGGCCGCCGCCCACGATCACGATGTCAAACTGCATCAGGCGCCCTCCATTGGCCGACCCGCTGGCCGGCAGGGCCGCCGGCGGTTCCGGGGCCCTGCCGGATAGGTAGGGCCGGCGCGGGCGGGTGCCAATGACCCGGCCGGCGCCGCCTCAGCCTCCCAGCGCCCAGAGCAGCACGCCCTTCTGCGCGTGCAGCCGGTTCTCCGCCTCGTCGAAGACCACCGATTGCGGGCCCTCGATGACCGCCTCGGTGATCTCCTCGCCGCGATGCGCCGGCAGGCAGTGCATGACCAGCGCGTCCGGCGCCGCGTGGGCCAGCAGCGCCTCGTTCAGCTGATAGGGGGCGAGAAGGTTGTGGCGCGCCGTCGGCCCGCCCTCCTTCTCGTCCGACATGCTGACCCAGGTGTCGGTGACGACGCAGCGCGCGCCGCGCACCGCCGCCACCGGGTCGGAGGTCAGCTCGATCGTCGCACCCTCGCGCCGGGCCCAGTCCACCAGCTGGGCCGGCGGCGCCAGCTCGGGCGGGGTGGCGAGGCGCAGCGTGAAGCCGAAGCGCGCCGCCGCCTGGATGAAGCTCTGCGCGACATTGTTGCCATCGCCCACCCAGGCCAGGGTCTGGCCGGCGATCGGGCCGCGATGCTCCTCGAAGGTGAGGACGTCGGCCATCAGCTGGCAGGGGTGGGAGACGTCGGTGAGGCCGTTGATCACCGGCACGGTGGCGTGCTGCGCCAGTTCGCGCAGCTTCGCCACGCTGTCGGTGCGCAGCATGATGGCATCGACGTAGCGCGACAGGACGCGGGCCGTATCGGCCGCCGACTCGCCGCGGCCGAGCTGCATGTCCCGCGCCGAGAGCACCACCGCGTGGCCGCCGAGCTGGTGGATGCCGACCTCGAAGGAGACGCGGGTGCGGGTGGAGGGCTTCTCGAAGATCAGCGCCACCGTCTTGCCGGCCAGGGGCCGGTCGTCACGGCGCCCGGCCTTGCTGGCGGCGGCGAGATCGAGCATGCGGCGCAGCGTCGGCGCCTCGAAGTCCGACAGTTCCAGAAAGTGGCGCGGGGCGCCGCCGGCGCCCCCCTTCCCCGTCGCCGCCGTCACTGCGCGGCGCCCTGCGGCGTCAGCCGGGCCAGGGCGCGGCCCAGCATGGCGAGGGCTTGGTCCACCTCGGCCTCGGTGACGATCAGCGGCGGGGCCAGGCGCAGCACGTTCTGCCCGGCGGCGACGCTCAGCAGCCCCTCCTCCACCGCGGCCGCCTGCAGGTCGCCGTTGGTCACCTCCGGCACCAGCTGCAGCCCGACCAGCAGCCCGGCGCCGCGCACCCCCGAGGCGACGCGCGGATGCTGGCGCGACAGGGCCTGCAGCCCGTCCCACAGGTAGCGGGCGGTGCGGTCCACGCGGTCGAGGAAGCCCGCCTCCAGCACCACGTCCAGCACGGCGTTGCCGGCGGCGCAGGCCAGCGGGTTGCCGCCGTAGGTGGTGCCATGGGTGCCGGGCTTCAGGTGCCTGGCCACCTTCTCCTTGGCCAGCACGGCGCCGAGCGGGAAGCCGCCGCCGATGCCCTTGGCCGAGGACATCACGTCCGGCTCGATGTTCGCCCACTGGTGCGCCCAGAGCCTGCCGGAGCGGCCCATGCCGGTCTGCACCTCATCCAGCGCCAGCAGCAGGCCGAACTCGTCGCAGACGGCGCGCAGCTCCCGCAGGAAGCGGAGATCCGCCGGGCGCACGCCACCCTCGCCCTGGATCGGCTCGATCATGATGCCGGCGGTCTGCGGCCCGATGGCGTCGCGCACCGCGTTCATGTTGCCGAAGGGCACATGGTCGAAGCCCTGCACCGGCGGGCCGAAGCCGGCGAGGTACTTCTCGTTGCCGGTGGCCGAGAGGGTGGCCAGCGTCCGGCCATGGAAGGCGCCCTCGAAGCAGATCATGTGGAAGCGCTCGGGGTGGCCGTTCTCCGCATGATACTTGCGGACGGCCTTGATCATGCCCTCGTTCGCCTCGGCGCCCGAATTGCAGAAGAAGACGCTGTCGGCGAAGGAGGCCTCGACATGCCGCGCCGCCAGCCGCTCGGCCTGGGGCACGCGGTAGAGGTTCGAGACATGCATCACCTTCGCCGCCTGCTCGGCGACGGTCCTCACCAGGTGCGGATGGCCATGGCCGATGCTGGTGGTGGCGATGCCGCTGCCGAAATCGAGGAATCGTCGCTGATCCGCCGTCCACAGCCAGGCGCCCTCACCCCGCTCGAAGGCGAGGTCGGCACGGTTGTAGGTCGGCATCAGGGCGGGGATCACGCGAATATTTCTCCGCTGCACCGCGGCCCCGCGCGACCACCGCGCGGTGTTCCGCGGAAACGCCGACATTGCCGCAAAGGACAGCCGCGGTCAAAGCCCGCTCCCGCCGTGCCGCCCCACCCTCCGGACATGGCAGGGAGCAACCCGCCGGGGGGCCGCCCTGTTCTGGAGATGACGCCAGAACATGGAGACGCCCCGATGTCCCGTCCTCTCTCCCCCCGCCTCCTCCCGCTCGCGGCGGCCGCCCTGATCGGCTGGTCCGGCGCGGCCCTGGCCCAGGCCCGCCCCGCGCCGAACGCCACGTCGGACGCCCCGCCGGGCGAGCAGACGCTCCAGAACAACGCCGCCACCCGGGCGCTGGACCGCGCCGCCGGCACCAATGTCTCCGGTGCCTATCCCGGCCAGGCGGACGGCACCCCGGCCAACCCGCCGGGGACGGCGGCGACGCGGGCGCTCGACCGCGCGGCGGGGACCAACACCTCCGGCGCCTATCCCGGCCAGGAACGGCAGGCGCAGAACAACCTGGGCCAGGGCGCGCCGCAGGGCAGCGCGCGCAGCGGCAGCAACGCGCAGGGCGGCGCCGCCAACAACAGCGGCGCCACACCCCCCACCGGCTCGGGCAACACCGCCTCGCGTCCGGAGAGCCAGCGCAACCAGCCGGCCTCGCCCTCCACCAGCACCACCGAGGCGCCCTCGCTGGAGATGCGGCAGGTTCCGCCCTCCACCCGCCCGGACCAGACGCCGCCCAGCAGGTAAAGCCGCAGGCGGCGCCGGGCGCCGCCTTCCGAGGGCCGTGGCGGCGTGGCACTATCGCCGCATGACCGGAAGACGGGAGGAGGTGCGGGCAGGCCCGCCGCCGGATGCCGCGCGCCTGCGCGAGGCCGCACTGGCGCATCTGGCGCGCTTCGCCGCCACCGAGGCGGGGCTGATCCGTGTCCTGCACCGCCGGATCGACCGCTGGGCCCGCCGCGCCGAGGCGGAGGGGCAGGAGGCCGAGGCGGTGGCCGCGAGGGTCGCCGCCGCCCGGGCCGAGGCCGTGGCCGTGGCCCACCGCCTCAGTGACACGGGGGCAGTGGACGATGCCGCCTTCGCCGCCAGCCGGGCGCGGCGGCTGAACCAGGCGGGCCGCTCCCGCCGCGCCATTGCCGCCCATCTCGCCGCCAAGGGCGTGCGGCCGGACACCGCCGCCACGCTGCTGGAGGCGGCGCCGCCGGACGATCTCGCCGCGGCGCTCGGCCATCTGCGCCGCCGCCGTGCCGGGCCCTTCGCCGCCGAGCCGCCCTCCCCCGAGCAGCGCCTGAAGGCCCTGGCCGCGCTGGCCCGGGGCGGCTTCGCGCGGGATGTCGCGGAGCGCGCCCTCGACATGGCGCCGGAGGAGGCGGAGGATCGTCTGCTGGCCGCCCGCCGTGACTGAGCCGGCCGCCGGCCCCTACAAGGTGAGCTTCACCCGCGCCGGGATGCTCCGGGGCGCCGCCGCCGGCCTGCCCCTGCTCCTGGGCCTGCTGCCCTTCGGCGCCCTGGTGGGCGTGGTGGCCGCCGGCAAGGGGCTGAGCCTGGGTGAGACCCTGCTGATGTCCGGCATCGTCTATGCCGGCGCGGCGCAGCTTCTCAGCCTGGAGCTCTGGACCGATCCCCCCTCCATCCTGGCGGCGACGCTGGCGGCGCTGGTGGTGAACATCCGCATGGCCCCGATGGGGGCCGCCCTCGCTCCCTGGCTCGACCGGCTGCGGGGCTGGCGCCTGTGGGGCACGCTGGCGACGCTGGTGGACCATTCCTTCGCCCTCAGCATCGCGGAGCAGCGGCGCGGCGGGCGGGACGCCGGATATCTGCTGGGCGTCGGCCTGCTCCTCTGGGTGGCCTGGATGGTCTGCGTGGGCCTCGGCCATGTGCTGGGAGGCAGCGTCCGGCTGCCGCCGGGGCACCCGCTCTATTTCGGCGGCATCGCCGCCTTCGTCTCCCTGCTGGTGCCGCTCTGGCGTGGCCCGCGGCAGGATATGGCCCCCTGGCTGCTGGCCGGGGCCCTCGCCCTCGCCGCGCATGTCCTTGGCCTGCCGCAGCCCTTTCCGCTGCTCGGCGGGGCCCTGGCGGGCGCCGCGCTGGCCGCCTGGCACGAGGCCCGCCCGCCACCACCCGCCGGGCAGGAGGACGGGAGGTGAGGGCGGATGTCGTGCTGACCATCCTGGGCATGGCCGCCGCCACCTATTTCTGTCGCGCCGGCGGCTATGCCGTGCTGCGGACCTTCGGCCTGCCGCCCTTTGTCCAGGCCATGCTGCGCAATCTGCCGGGGCCCATCTTCGCCGCCTATGTCACCCTGGCCCTGGCCAAGTACGGGCCGCTCGGCCTGGTCGGGGCGCTGGGGGTGGTCCTGGTGCAGCGGCGGACGGGCAGCCTGGCCCTCTCCATCCCCAGCGGCATCCTTATCGTGTGGCTGATCGGGCTGCTGCTTCCCACGGAGGGATAGGCCCCATCCCCGGGGCCGGCCGGGATCGCCATTCCAGGTTGCACTGGAAACGCTGAACATCGATCAAAACGATGCTCAGTACTTGAAATACTACCCTGAAAATGTTTCTTTCCATCCAATACAATTCAAAGTAAATGATTTTCAATCTGGAATAGAATTCCTCGCCGCACCCCTGAATTATCCGCGCGAATGCAGTTTTCCATGGACTTATTCTAACGAATGCGTCATTAGAGCCGCATATTATTGCTGCATCTCAAAAATTGTCTGCCTTCCCAGGAGGGGGCCAATTGCCGGTTGCATTGCTCTCCTGATGTCATTTCTGAAGCGGAGGAAAAGGCTTTCATGACCCAGCTCGGGATCTATGTCGGTAACTCGACCGCGGCCCTCACCGACTTCGAAAACTGGCTCGGCCGGGATGTCACGGGCGTGCATACGGCCATCGGCTTCCAGAGCTGGGGCGACTTCCTGGGCAGCACGGCGCTGGTGGCCGACATGTTCCATGAAACCCAGCGCGAGCTGCACTGGTCGGTGCCGCTGATCACCGTCGACTCCAGCCTCGCCGTGGCCGCGACGGGTGCCTACAACGACTATTATCGCCAGGCGGCCGAAACCATCCTGCAGGCCGGCCCCACCGATGTGCCGATCAACATCCGTGTCGGCTGGGAACTGAACGGAGACTGGTTCCCCTGGTCGGCCATAGGGCATGAGCAGGAGTATATCGGCGCCTTCCGCCAGTTCGTGGACACCTTCCGGTCCGTCTCCGACCGCTTCGTCTTCGAATGGAACGTCAACGAGGCCTGGGCCGGCATCGACCCCGCCACCGCCTATCCCGGCAACGACTATGTCGACATCATCGGCATGGATGTCTACTGGAACACCGCCTATTGGGGCGAGGATCCGTACTATGCCTGGCAGAACCTGCTGACCCAGCAGTTCGGCATGCAGTGGCACCAGGATTTCGCCGATGCCATGGGCAAGCCCACCGCCTACTCCGAATGGGGCGTCATGACGGACAATGCCGCGCCCTACATCAATGCCATGAAGATGTGGTTCGACACGCATGATGTCGTCTTCCAGTCCCGCTGGGATTCGGATGACGACTATCTGGGCAAGATGTCGGACGGCACGCAGCCCAATTCCGGCAATGCCTATATTTCGGCCTTCCAGAACCCGAATGCCGAATGGAAGCTGAACGGCCTCCAGTACATCGCCTCCTATGGCGATCTCATCGACGCCTTCGGCGCCAATGCCGAGGCGGGCGTCCGTCACTACTTCCAGTACGGCGTCGTCGAGCGGCGCGAGCCGGTGACCTTCGATGCCAACACCTACCTGTCCAATTATGGCGACCTGCGCGATGCCTTCGGCTGGGACCAGGATGCGGCGGCGACGCATTGGATCATCTTCGGCCGCCATGAGGGCCGCACGGACGACCCGCTGTTCTGATCTGAGGCGGCGGGCGGCCCCGTCACGGGCGCCGGATACCGGCGCTCACGTTTAGTTTTTTTATACGCAGTCTCATTTCTGTAGATTTTCCGGGGCAGCCAGAACAGTAAGAGTGCGTCCGACGGTCGGACGCTACTCTTGCTTGTGGGGCCCCATGCTGTCTCGTGCCGAAAATGGAACAGGCTTTTTCTCGACCCGCGGCAATGAGATCCTCGACGCGGATGGCCATGCCGTCCGCATCGCCGCGGTGAACTGGTACGGGCTCGAGACGCGCAACGCCTCGCCCGACGGCCTGTTCCAGCGCAACTGGATGGACATGATGGATCAGATGAAGTCGCTCGGCTTCAACACGATCCGCCTGCCCTATTCCTCCGAGTTGCTGGAGGGCGGACTGGCGCCCGTCGGCATCGACTATGGCCGCAACCCCGACCTTCAGGGCCTGTCCGGCGTGCAGTTCATCGACAAGATCGTCGATTATGCCGGCCAGATCGGCCTGCGCATCATCCTCGACCGGCATCGCGGTCCCGCCGGGGACGGGCCGAACGGCAGCGGCCTCTGGTATGACGGCCGCTACAGCGAGCAGGACTGGATCGACGACTGGCAGATGCTCGCCGCCCGCTACAAGGGCAATGCCACGGTCATCGGGGCGGACCTGCACAATGAGCCGCATGCCGGCGCCAGCTGGGCGGCGTGGAGCGCCGCCGCCGAGCGCGCCGGCGCCGCCATCCAGGCGGTCAACCCCGACTGGCTGATCCTGGTCGAGGGCGTCGAGATCCACAATGGCGACTGGTACTGGTGGGGCGGCAATCTCCAGGGCGCCGCGACCGACCCGGTGGTGCTGCCGGTCGCCAACAAGCTGGTCTATTCGCCGCACGACTACCCGAATTCCGTCTACGGCCAGCCCTGGTTCAACGACCCGAACTTCCCCGGCAACCTGCACGAGGTCTTCCAGAAGCAGTGGGGCTATCTCTCCAGCCAGGGCATCGCCCCGATCCTGCTCGGCGAGTTCGGCAGCAAGCTGGAGGGCGACAGCAAGGACTGGGCCTGGCTCGACGTGCTGATCCGTGCCCTGAACGGCGATGCGAACGGGGATGGAGTGACCGATCCCGGCGCCCCGGCCGCCGGCCTCTCCTGGGCCTGGTGGTCCTGGAACCCCAGCTCCGGCGACACCGGTGGCATCCTGTCCGGCAACTGGAGCACCCCGATCGCCGCCAAGATCCAGCAGCTTCAGAGGATCGCCGGCCAGGGCTTCGTCCCCAACCAGGTGCTGCACGCCACCGACGGGATCAGCGAAAGCTTCGCCGGCGGGCCGGGGGTGGACACGCTGCTGGTCGGCGGCGTCTCCGCCGGCTGGGCGGTGCTGCGGCGCGGTGACGATGTCTTCCTGGTCAACCGCGCCACCGGCGAGACCGACCATGGCCGCGACATCGAGCAGATCCGCTTCGGCGACAATGTCCTGGTCAAGGTGACGGCCCTGCATTCGTCCAGCCCGCTGGAATACGTCGCGAGCCACGCCGACCTGATGGCGGCCTTCGGCACCGATGCCGCCGCCGGCTGGACGCATCTGCTCCGCCACGGCCTGGCCGAGCACCGCGCCATCGGCTTCGACGGGCTTTCCTACATCGCCAGCCATGCCGACCTCTCCGCCGCCTTCGGCGCCGACGAGGAGGCCGGCGCGCGGCACTTCATCCAGTTCGGCCGCCTGGAAGGCCGCGCGGCCGGCTTCGACAGCGCCGCCTACCTCGCCTCCTACGACGACCTCCGGGCGGTCTTCGGCCGCGATGCCGAGGCGGCGGCGGGCCACTACATCACCACCGGCCGCGCCGAGGGGCGGAGCATCACTTTCGACGGCCTGCGCTACGCCGCCTCCTATGACGACCTGTCCCTGGCCTTCGGCACCGATCAGGCCGGCGCCACGGCGCATTTCCTCGACCGGGCGCGCATCGAGGGGCGCTCCGCCAGCTTCGATCCGCTGACCTACATCGCCTCGCATCGTGACCTGACCGAGGCGATCGGCACGGACGCGCGGCAGGGCACGCTGCACTGGCTGCACTTCGGCGTCCAGGAGCACCGCGCCCGCACCGGCTTCGATGCCGCACAGTATCTGGAGAACTACGCCGATCTGCGCGCCGCCTTCGGCGATGACCTGCAGGCGGCCACCCGCCACTATATCGAGCGCGGCCTGCTGATCGAGCACCGCACCGACGACCCGCTCGGCTGAGCCGCCCCGCCGGGCCCGTCCGCCTCAGGCGCCCAGGGCGCGGTACAGCCGGGCCAGCGGCGGCCAGGCCTCCGCCAGGGCCTCGCGCCAGACCCACAGCCCCGCCAGCGCCGCCGCCACCAGCAGCAGCGAGGCGATCCAGGCCAGGACGAGGTTGCCCCGGTCGGGGGCGGCCTCGCGGGCGAGCTTCAGCGGCTCCGGCCGCGACGGCGCCTGGCCGACGCTGAGGGCGGCCACGGGCTGCACCGGCGCGGTGGCCGATCGGCGCGGCGCGGGCGGCGGCGGTGGGGCGGGAACCGGCGCCCAGTCGTGGGCGCAGCGCGCGCAGCGGACCTCGCGGCCCGGGCTGAGGGCGGAATCCGGCACGTCATAGGCGGCGGCGCAGTGGGGACATTCGATGCGCATGGCGCCGCTATGACCGGCGGGCCGTGCCGCTGCAACCCTTTGTCAATTCTGCCGGGTAGCCGCCCCGCGCCGGGCATGGCATTCCCCTGCGCCATGGTGCGCTTCACCGAGGTAGGGCTGCGCTATCCGTCCCCTGACGGGGAGGAGGCGCCGGAGGCCCTGGCCGATCTGACCTTCACCCTGCCGGAGGGCAGCTTCACCTGGCTGCTGGGCGCCTCGGGCGCCGGCAAGTCCTCGCTGCTGCGGCTGATGCATCTGGCGCAGCTGCCGACGCGCGGGCGCCTGGAGGTGCTCGGCACCGAGGTGCGCGGCGCGCGGCGCGGAGCCCTGCCGCGCCTGCGCCGCCGGATCGGCGTGGTGTTCCAGGACTTCCGCCTGCTGCCCTACCTGTCGGCCTTCGACAATGTCGCCCTGCCGCTGCGCCTCACCGGCCGCTCCGAGGGCAGCCTGCGCCCGGACGTGACGGAGATGCTGCGCTGGGTCGGGCTGCAGGGGAAGGAGATGTCCTTGCCGCAGCAGCTCTCGGGCGGCGAGCAGCAGCGTGTCGCCATCGCCCGCGCCGTCGTCACCCGGCCGCAGCTCCTGGTGGCCGACGAGCCGACCGGCAATCTCGATTCGCATCAGGCGCGGCGGCTGCTGGCCCTGCTGACGCAGATGAACCGGCTGGGCACGACGGTGGTGGTGGCGACCCACAGCGAGGATCTGGTGTCGCAGTTCGCGGCCCCCTCGCTGGTCCTGCAGGCCGGCCGGATGGTGCATCATGGCTGAGCGCCGCACCCGCTTCTCGCGCGATCCGCTGGGCCTCAAGCGCGCCCTGTCCGACAAGCTGCTGCCCGGGCTGGTCGCCGCCATGGCGCTGCTGGCGGCGCTGGCGCTGGCCGGAAGCCGCGGCGCCGCGGCCCTGAAGGACCGCTGGCAACACGGCGCGGCCGCCGCCGTGACCGTGCAGCTGCCGCCCGAGCAGGCCAGCCGGATGGAGGATGCCCTGGCGCTGCTGCGCCGCATGCCGCAGGTCGCCAGCGCCGAGCCGGTGGATGCCGAGCGCATGCGCGAGCTGCTCCGCCCCTGGCTCGGCGAGGTGCCGGCCCTGCCGCTGCCGCTGGTGCTGGAGCTGCGTCTGGCCGACCTCTCGATCGACCCCGCCCCGATCGCCCGCGAGCTGGCGGCGGCGGTGCCGGGCGCGGAGGTCGAGGCCCACGGGATCTGGGTGGCGCGCCTCGCCGCGCTGGCGCGCAGCGTGCAGGGGGTGGCGCTCAGCGTGCTGGCGCTGGTGGTGGGCGTCGCCGTCGCCGTGGTGGCGGTGGGGGCGCGGGGCGGGCGGGGCGGGGGGGGGGGGGCGGGGGCCCCCCCGGGCCGGACTGGCCTCGCGCCGCCAGGCGATCGAGATCCTGCACGACCTCGGCGCCACGCAGGGCGACATCGCCGGTCGCTTCGCGCGCCGCATCGGCCTGCTGGCGGCGGGCGGGGCGCTGGCGGGGGCGGCCATCGCCGTGCCCACCCTGGCGGGGCTGGCGGGACTCGCCGCGCCGCTCTCGGGCGGCGTCATCCAGCCCTGGGCGGCCCTGCCCTGGCTCGACCTCGCCCTGCTGCCCCCGGTGGCGGGGCTGATCGGCTGGGCCACGGCCCAGCTCAGTGTCCGGCGATGGCTGAAGCGGCTGCCATGACGCCGCCTGTCCTGCCGGATGGCAGCCGCCGCGGGCCCTGGAGCCGGCTGTGGTGGCCGCCGCTGCTGCTGGCGCTGCTGCTGCTGGGCGGCTTCGCCCTGTTCACCGGGCAGAGCCGGGCGCGGCCCGAGCTGCCGCTCCGCGCGACCGACGGCATCGCCGTGCTGACCGGCGGCCCGGAGCGCGTGGCCGTCGGCCTCACCCTGCTGGCGGAGGGGCAGGGAGACTGGCTGATCGTCTCCGGCGTCGGCCGCGACGCGGCCCTGGCGGAGCTGGCGGGGCGCGCCGGCCTCTCCGCCGAGGCGCTGGCCGAGCGCACCACGCTGGGCCATGCGGCGACCTCGACGCGCGGCAATGCGCTGGAGGTTGCGCAATGGGCCCGGGCGCGGCAGATCCACTCCCTGCGCGTCGTCACCGCCGCCTTCCATATGCCGCGAGCCCTGCTGGAGCTGCGCCGGACGCTGCCGGGCGTCACCCTGGTGCCGCATCCGGTGCAGGCCGCGGGGCCCCGCACCGGCCTCCTGGTGCGGGAGTATGGGAAGCTGCTTGGCGCGATGCTGGGCCTGTCCGTCCTGAAGCCGGAGAATCCACGTCCGTGAAGCCAGCCGTTCCCCCGCCCGGACATCGTCCCGCCGGGCGTCCTCCCCTGGCTGTGGTCCTGCGTTCGCTGCTGTTCAACGCGCTGTTCTTCAGCCTGACCGCCCTTTGCTGCCTGAGCGGCATCCTGCTCCTGCCGCTGCCGCGCCGCCTGTTGCGCCGTTACGTGCAGGGCTGGGCGAGGCTGATGCTGTTCCTCCTCCGGGTGGTCTGCGGCATCCGGCTGGCCGTCACCGGCCGCGAGAACCTTCCCGAGGGGCCGGTGGTGATCGCCGCCAAGCACCAGTCGGCCTACGACACCATCGTCTGGCTCGCCCTGCTGCCCGAGCCCGTCTATGTGCTGAAGCAGGAACTGCTGCGGATTCCCGCCTGGGGCTGGATGGCGCGGCATTACGGCGCGGTGGCGGTCGACCGGACGGGCGGCGCGGCGGCGCTGAAGCGCATGGTCCGCCAGGCGAGCCAGGCCCTGGCGGCCGGCGACCAGATCGTCATCTTTCCCGAGGGCACCCGCACCGCGCCGGGACAGCGCGTCCCCTACCTGCCCGGGGTTGTCGCCCTTGCCTCGGCCAGCGGCGCGCCCGTGGTGCCGGCCGCCACCGACAGCGGGCTGTTCTGGGGCCGGCGCGCCTTCGCCAAATGGCCCGGTACCATCCATGTCGCCATCCTGCCGCCCCTGCCCCCCGGCCTGTCGCGGGCCCAGCTCATCGCCCGGCTGACCGATGCGATCGAGACGGAGAGCGACAGGCTGGCCGCCCTGCAGGGCTTCTCGCCCCAAAGGGGAGAGCTTGTGGATAATTCTGTGGGATGAACCGCCCGGAGGGCTGCGCGGGCCGCCGAATGACGGCAAATAAGCCTCTCAGCCTCCAGCGTTTTTTGCTGTGCACATCCTCGGCGGCCCGATGTCCGGCCCGGCTCTCTGAAATAAGATACTGAAAAATCTCATACTTTCAGCGAACCCTTCAAAATCTGGCGGATTCCCGCGAGTTATGCCAAGGCCACCGCCCCCGTTCTGTGGATAACTCTGCGGAAAAGCTGTACGGCACCTTGATTCCTCAATCGCGACTCGGCGAGCCGCCGGGCCCCCTTCCCTTTTTCCACCCGGCCTGTCCCCGGAGAGGCCGCGCCCCGGCACCATTCCCGCCGCCTCTGACCGCCCCTATACCGTGCCGGTGAGTACCGTTCCGCGTCCCGCCCGCCACCGCCGGCTCCTGCTCTGGTTCCTCCTGCTGGCCGGCGTGCTGGCGGCCGGTCATGCCCTGGTCTGGCACCATGTGACGGGCCGGCTGGAGGCAGGCTTCCAGGATTGGGCCGAGGGGCGCCGCGCCCAGGGCTGGCAGGTGACGCATGGCACCCCCAGGGCCGGAGGCTGGCCGTTCCTGGCCACGCTCATCCTGCCGGATCTCGCTTTGACACCGCCCTCCGGCTTCGGCTGGCGGACGGAGCGGGCGGAACTCAGCCTCCGCCCGACCGATCCCGGTCTGCTGCATATCGCGGTGCAAGGCCGGCACGTCCTGTACCGGGCCGGGTGGGACTGGCCCTTCACCGCGGAAAGCCTGACGGCCGATCTGCCGCTGGCCGGGTCCGGACCGCCCGCCGGGGTCACGCTGCGCGGCGCGGGACTCCGGCTCGGCGGCGCGCCCGGCGCGGAGCAGGGCATGGGGCTGGACGCGCTGGAGGCCCGGATCGACGGCCAGGACACTTCCCCTGGCGGGCCGGGCCTGGTGCTGACCGCCGCGCTGCGGGGGCTGAGCCTGCCGGGCGCCACCGGCGGCCTGCTTCCCGGAGGCCGCGTCGACACGGCCACGCTGGACGCCGCGTTGAACGGCCCTCTGCCCGGCGGGCTGTTCTCCGCCGCGCCGCCGGCACGGCGGGCGGCGGCATGGCGCGACGCCGGCGGGACCCTGGAACTGCGGGCCCTGACGCTGCGCGCCGGCGCGGTCGCTGCCAGCGCGGCCGCCACGCTGGCGCTGGATGGCGGACTGCAGCCGGTGGGTGCCGGCACGCTGCGGCTGTTCAATCCCGACCTGGTGCTGGAGGCGTTGCTGCGGGCCGGCGTGATCGATCCGCGCAATGCCGGCCTGGCGCGGAGCCTGCTGCCGATGCTGCAACGCCCGGGAGCGGCAGGCGGCCCGCCGCAGCTCGAGGTCCCGGTCACGCTGGAACAGGGCCGGCTCACCGCCGCCCGCATTCCGCTGCTGCGCCTGCCTCCGCTGGCCTGGGACTGAGTTCCGCCCCGCGGGCGGGCCTCAGAAGGACTTCAGCAGCCGCTCGATGTAGTCCAGCTCGGTGGCCGGCCGCTCGCGGTCCGCGCCGCGCCGGCGCAGCTCCTCCTGGATGCGGCGGCTACGCAGCATCTCCGCCTCCTGCGGCACCCGGGTGTCGCTGCCCTGGTCATTGGCGCCGGGCGCCTCGCGGGAGGGGCGGCCCAGGGGGTCGCGGCCCTGGTTCTGCCCGGTCATGCGGTCCTGGCCCTGGCCGCCCTCGGCCTGGCCGGGGTTGCCCTGGCCCTCGCCCGGCCCTTCCCCCTCGCCCTGCTGCCCCTGGCCGAACTGGCGCTGCATGGTCTCGGCCATCTGCCGCCCGCCTTCCTGCAGCTCGCGGATGGCCTGCTGCTGATGCGCGCTCGGGTCGCCACCCTGGCCCAGCGCCTCCTGCGCCTGCCGCATCGCCTGATCGGCGCGGCCCAGCGCCTCGGGAATCTCGCCGGTCAGGTCGCCGAACTGCTGCATCAGCTCGCCCAGGGCGCGGCGCAGGGCGCGCTGCTGCCGGGCGTCCTGTTGGGCGTCCGGTTGAGCGTCCTGCCGGGGCCGGGCCTCTCCGTCCCGCTGGCCCGGCGAAGGCTGCGGGCGCGCCTGCGGCTGGTTCCGGCGGCCGGGCCGTTGCGCCTCGCCCTGGGCGGCCTCGCCGCGCTGATGGCTCCGGTCCAGCATCTCGCCCTGGCGCCGCACCATGTCCTGCACCGCCCCCGTCTGCTGCTGGCCACGCTGGCGCTGCTGCTGGCGCTGCGGGTCGCCACCCTCCGCGCGGGCGACGCGGCCCTGCTGGAGCGCGTCCAGCATCCGCTCGAGCTCGGCCAGCTCCTGCTGCAACTGGTCGGTGCGCCCCTCGCGCGCCGACTGCTCCATCCGCTCGGTGCGGCGATCGAACTCCTGCTGGTCCATCAGCCGCTGCCCGGGCTCGATCGGCTGGATCTCGGTATTTTCCTGCCGCAGGCGTTCGGCCAGGGCCTCGAGATGGCGCTGGACGGCCTCGCGCAGCTCCTGCACCCGGCGTTCCAGCTCGGCCCGGCCCGCCGCGTCCGGCGGCGTGCGCTCGGCCTCGGCCAGGGCCTCGCGCAGCGCCTCGCGCGCCTCGGCCAGGGCGCGGGCCGTGCGGTCGGTCCGGCCTTCCTCCAGCGCCAGGGCGGTCTGCCACATCAGCGCCTGGGCTTCCTCCACCCCCTCGGGGCGGCGGTCGCGCAGCAGGCGGAAGCGGGCGACGCGCAGCGCCAGGAAGGTGGTCAGGTCATGCTCGAAGGCCTCGGGCGCGGCGGCCAGGTCGTCGAGGCCACGCCGCACGGCGTCGCGCGCCAGGGGGTCGAGCGAGAGGGATTTGCGCAGGGCCACGAGCTGCCGGGCGACGGGATGGTTGAAGACGCGCTCCGGCAGGGTGACCAGCACCGTCTCGGAAACCCCCTCCTGCCCGGCCCCGTCGCGCGCCAGGAGGCGTAGCCGCACCGGCAGCCCGGCCCAGGGATGCGCGGACAGGTCCGGCTGCGCGAGGCCGCGTGGCTGCCGCGGATTGCCGCCGGTCAGTGCCAGGTCGAGGCGCAGCGGCGCGGCATCGACGCGGGCGGCGAGGCGGATCTCCGCCTGCATCGCGGCGATGCCCCAGTCATCCTCGGCGCGCCAGGGCAGGCGCAGGGCCAGGCCGCGCGGGGCCGGCCCCGGCGGCTCGGTGAAGGCGACGGTGGGCGGCGCATCGGCCTGCACGCCGAAGCTCCAGGCGGCCAGCTCCCGCCCGTCGCGCCGCAGCAGGATGCGCGTGCCCTGCTGCAGCACCGTCTCGGCGGCGAAGCTGCCTGGCTCCAGCGTGCGCAGGGGCTCGGCCGGGCCGTTGCCCTGCCATTCGGGCACGCCGCCGCGCCCGCCGGACAGCGCGATCTGGAGCCGGCTGCCCTGCGGGACGGAGAGCGCGCCGCCGGCCGGGTCCAGGAACAGCGGCGCGGCGCCGGTATAGGCCGGCGGCGTCACCCAGGCTTCGAGCCGCAGCGCCGGCGCCATGGGCGTGGCGGCCTGGAGGCTGGGCCAGACGGCGCGGCGGAGCCGCTCCCCGGCCTCGCCCCCGGCGACGGCGACGGCGGCGAAGAGGCCGACCAGCAGCCCGAGCCGGAGCTG